>CAVHEY010000161.1:0-2976 GCA_963635155.1 Bacteroides stercoris | reverse complement strand
GGGCAAACGAAATTCAGACATACTCCTTCGTAAGCCCGAAAGGCGTTGATAATATAAGGATTGAAGAGGATTCCTGGGAAAGAGCTTTCGTAAGGATCCTCAATCCGCTGGGAGAGGACACCTCCGTAATGAGAACAGTCCTTACACCGGAAATGCTGGAAGTAATGGGAAGAAACTACTCCAGAAATCTTGAAGCCATGAGGGCCTTTGAAATAGGAAATACTTTCATGGCAAACCAGATCGGGCTTCCTTTTGAAAGCGACAATATGTCCATAGGGCTTTACGGCAAGGATGAAGATTTCTTCACCCTTAAGGGAATGATAGAAGAACTCCTTTACAAGCTGGGAATCAAAGACATCGAATTTGTTTCCGAAAGCGAATACGGCGTATATCATCCGGGAAGATGTGCAAGGATCATCGCCCGCCACACTGCGGAACTGGAAAAGGGCCCTGCAGAAGAAGAAGTGGAACTTGGAATCATGGGAGAGGTTCATCCGGATGTGACCGAGAAGTACGGAATCGGCGTGCGTGCATACTGCGCGGAGCTTTTCTTCGGAACCCTGGTGGAACTTTCCGATACGGTTAAACAGTATAAGCCGCTTCCGAAATATCCGGCTATCACAAGAGATATCGCACTGGTTGTTGACGAATCCATGGAAGTGGGTGAAATCGAAAAGGTAATTTGGGGTGCCGGAGCGGAGATCCTGACGGGAATCAAGCTTTTCGACATTTACAGAGGCACCCAGGTAGGACCGGGCAAGAAGAGCGTTGCCTTCACCCTGACATACAGACACGCAGACAAAACCTTAAAGGACGAAGATGTGCAGATTGCTCACACAAAGGTTCTCGATGCGCTGAAAAAAGAACTTAACATCAATCTCAGAGAAATGTAATTCGGAGGGAACAAGATGGAAGACAGGAAAGCCTGCGTCAGAATTTACGGACAGGATTATACCATATCCGGAGAACGAGACGAAAAAACCATCAAAGAAATCGCAGCCTATGTAGATGAAAAGATGCGGGAAATTTCAAAGTATTTCACGGGCGGGGCGCAAGGCTCCCTTGCGGTTCTTGCCGCCGTCAACATTGCCGACGAATACTTTGACGCGAAGGCGGAGATCGCCGCGTTGGAGGCGAAGGCTCGCCAGACGGAAAAGGATTCCGAGCATTATATGAAGATGTGGGACGAGGCGAAGAAGAGCTTTATGCAGTACAAGGAAGAGGCTGCGAAGTCCGCCGAAGACCGCAAACAGAGCGATGAAAAATATCGAAAGCTGGAAGAAAAATGCAGCGAATTTGAAAGCTCCTACTTTGATTTGCAGATGGAAAATGTCCGGCTCAAAAATGAACTGGAAAAATTACAGAGGAATCCATGAACAAAAAAGCGCTGAAAGTTTTGGAGTACAATAAAATAATCGAAATGCTCAAAGCGCAGGCTTCGTCCCGGATGGCAAAGGAGCGTCTCGGAGACCTTTTGCCGGAAACGGAGATTCACAGAATCAGAGGCGCCCTCAAAGAGACCAGCGAGGCGGTGTCCGTCATCGTGAAAAAGGGAGCGATCCCGATAGGAGAAATCTATGATATCGCAGGCTCCCTGCACTTTGCCCGAAAAGGCGGAAGCCTGACCATGGGGCAGCTCCTTCAGGTGCTATATAATATGAAGGTTACGGGAAATGTGGTGACCTTTCTGAAAAGCGACATCGACGATATTCCCATCATTCGGGGAATGTCAGAGCTTTTGGTCACCTTTCCAACCCTTGCGGACAGAATCGACCGATGCATTTTGTCCGAGGACGAGATGGCGGACAGCGCCTCTCAGGAGCTGAAAGCTATCCGAAGAAGTATCGCCCGTCAGAACGAGGCAATCAGAAGCAAGCTGAACCAGATCCTTAATTCATCGGATAACAAGTCGCTATTGCAGGACGCCATAGTGACCATGCGGGACGGGCGCTACGTGGTACCCGTAAAGGCGGAACACAGGGCGAAGGTTCCGGGAATCATTCACGACCAGTCTTCCAGCGGTGCGACTCTTTTCGTGGAGCCCCAGGCGGTGGTGAATCTGAACAACGAGCTGAGGGAACTGGAACTTGCCGAAAAAGCGGAAATTGAAAGGATATTGGGGGAGCTTTCTTCGGCGGTGGCGGAGCACTTTTATGAACTGCTCAACAACCAAAAGATATTGATCGAACTGGAGGTCATCTTTGCCAAGGGAAAGCTCTCCGTTAAGATGCACGGCGAGGAGCCGCAGATCAACGACAGAGGAATTTTGAACCTTAGGCGGGCGCGGCATCCGCTGATCGATCCCCAAAAGGTGGTACCCATCGACATATCCATCGGCGAGGAATACAGCACCCTGGTGATTACGGGGCCGAATACCGGAGGAAAGACCGTCACCCTAAAGACGGTGGGCCTTCTTGCAATGATGGCGCAAAGCGGCCTGCACATTCCGGCGGCATCCACGGGCAGTATGCCCATATATGAGAATATCTTTGCGGATATAGGCGATGAACAGAGTATAGAGCAGAGCCTTAGCACCTTTTCCTCTCATATGAAGAATACGGTGTATCTGGTGGAAAAGGCAGGAAAAGGGAGCCTTGTGCTCCTTGACGAACTGGGAGCAGGCACAGACCCCACCGAGGGAGCGGCCCTTGCCATCGCCATTTTGGAAAGGCTTTCCGCTCAGGGAGCCCATACCATTGCCACCACCCACTACAACGAACTTAAAAAATATGCCCTTGCAACTGAGGGAGTCGAAAACGCTTCCATGGAATTTGATGTGGAAACCCTGAGTCCCACTTATCGGCTTTCCATAGGAGTTCCGGGAAAATCAAACGCCTTTGAAATTTCAAAGAAGCTGGGGCTTCCCGCTGAAATTATAGACAGGGCAAACCGGTTGATAGAGAGAGGCGACCTTGAATTTGAGGATGTGCTTTCGGCAATCGAGGAGGACAAGAAAAAAGCCCGGGAGGAACGGGA
>CAVHEY010000160.1:0-2978 GCA_963635155.1 Bacteroides stercoris | reverse complement strand
TGTATAAGGCAGGCTGGGAAGTATCTCTGGGCAACATCGTTCAGGCGATTTTCGTTGCAATCGCCCTGCTCGTTGTGGGCGTATTGATTTATCGGGAAGCCCTTACGGCAACCAAGGTAGCGGGAATCGCCGTGTGCCTGGTGGGAATCGTTTTGCTGAATAAATAAAGAAATATTTTTATACCCCCCTTGACAAGGCATGACTACAAATGTAAACGCAGTGTTCATCAAAGGAAGATACCGGACGAAACAAAAATTAAGCGGAAATGAAGCAGAAGTGACGGAAAGGGGAACGCCATGAATTTATTTAACACAGCAATTCTGGTGACAGCGGCGGCAGCGGTGACGCTGCTTGTGAAGCTGATATTCAAAAATAAGATTACGCCCCGAGGGCATATGCTTATGTGGGTACTGGTTGCAGCCGGAGCGCTTGCCGTACCCCTTGCGGGGATCTTGCCGGAAAGCGAGTTTTCCGCAAAGACCTACCTGCCCCAAAGCTACAGTACCACCGAAACCGTGTGGGTAGAGCCCTACGAAAACCTGGACGCAAGGGGCTTTGGCATCGAAGAACAGGGAGATTATTATACCTTGCAGAAAGACCACATCAGTATGCAGCTGCCTTTTACGGACAAAGCGATGGAAAATGATTTCACGGCTACGGCATCGAGGGCGAAAATCGAAAACGATGTTTGGGCTGTGGGAACGGCGGCAGTCCTTTTGTTTATGCTGGCAGGGAATCTGAAACAAAGGCGCAGGCTGAGAGCCTTGCCGCCGATATCCGAGCCGGAATTACTCGCCGAGTTGACGGATTTGAAAAAGCTCATAGGTATCCGTGAAAGATCAAAAATACAGCTCAGAAAAGGCGCAGATTCGACATTTCTAACACGCATGGATGGGCAATATGTGATTGCCTTGGAAGACGGATATAACGAAGAAGAACGCCGCAGCGTGCTGGCTCACGAACTGACCCATCTTGCCCACGGCGATTTGATCTATAATCTGATTTCCGCGACCTTTCTTGCCGCATTCTGGTGGAATCCGGTGATTTGGCTTGCTTTCCGCAGATTCAGGCGGGACATGGAGATTTATTGCGACTATGACGCGGTACGAAAGGCGGGGGACAAAAAAGGCTATGCACGGGTCTTGGTAAAAGCTGCGGGAGCCGAGAAATTCATCATCGGAACCACATCTTTTATCGGCGGCGAAAAAGAGGCAAGCGCAAGGGTAAAGGCGCTGGCGGCTTTCAAGAAGCCTAAGACCTGGATCGCAGTCGTTGCAGTGATTGCGCTGACAGCAGGCTGCGTTTTGCTGGTTACAAACCCAAAGAGCAAAGACCCTTGCACGAGATATTTTCGGGATATGCAGGCAAAAAGTGTTGAAAAGATTTATATCGCAAAAGAAACCGGCGAATTTCGTGCCGATTATATTTATATTGACGATGCGAAACAGCAGGCAGAACTGATCAAACTCTTTCATTCTTTCCGCCAAGAGGATTTTACCGAGGGCGAGCCTGTAAACGACGGGGATTATGATTACCGATTGTATGTAATTTTTGACGGGAAGGCGGGGGACTGGCTGGAACTGCTCAGAGATGAGGAAGCGGGAGAGGATATGTACTGCATTTGGGCGCTGCCGAAAGAAGCGGGAGAGGAAGAAAGCGAGGAAGAAGAGGATTTTGAGATAAGCGGAAAACGCATTTATTCGCCAAAGCTGACCGCACTCCTCAAAGAAGATGAAAACACGAATTTACATATGTCGTATCAGGCAGAGGCAATTCGTGAAGACAAAATAGAGATCAGTATTATGAATACCGAGTACGATAATCCGAATCCGCAGCTGAGCTATACGGAAAACTTTCGCATTGAACGCTACACAGGAAACATCGAAGACGATCCATACGCAGAGGATAAATGGGAGTCCTTGCCGGAGCTTAAGAAGGACAAAACTTCAGGAACAGGAGGAAAAACCGAGGAAAATGACAGGCTTACCGCTATTTTGGATATTTCCGGAAAATATGGAAAACTGGAAGAGGGAACCTATCGCATTACAATCCCCTTTACGCAGAAGCTGCAAAACGGACAGAGCGTAACGAAGGAGAAATCCGCGGTTTTCTCAAAGATAGAAAACCGCCTGCGCCTTGTGAATTGGGACTTCCTGCTGGCGCAGCCGGACGGCGAGCTATCGGAAGAAACAATTGCAAAGCTGAACAATTTATTTGAGCCACGGAAAAGCTATGACGGAGGAAAGAGCGGCTTAATCAATATGAACACATTACCATGTTTCTTCACCAGCGAATACAGCAGCCCGGACAAAATGCATTTTGAAAGATTTCTCCGCTACTACCCGCAATTCGATGTATTTCAAGAATGGACACCGGCGATGAAAGAGAAGTTTGAAAATACCGAATATTGGAGCGAATATAAGAAAAACGGCTGGAAGGTGGACAATTACATCACGCCTGTTAAACTATATCGACCGGATGTACTGAACAAAAGCCTGGAATATTATGCGGGAATCAGCATAGATGACCTCAGAGCAAACACTTCCCGGGAGGAATGGAATAGACACTATGTTCCGGAAATCGACCGTTATGTGACCTTTACCAGCGATGCAGGCGGCGGTCAGTTCCTCGTTGAAAAGGCAGAAAAGTCCGGCGATACGGTAAGGCTGACCGGAGAAACCTATATCGAGAAGGGATCCGGCGACAATACCCACTATCAGAGAGGCACCTCGGTTTTGACCCTCAAAGAAAAGGACGGAAGGTACCTGATTCAATCTCTGGAAACAAAGTAAACAAATATAAAAAGACGAAAAGATGCAAAGACGAAAAAATGAAAAGATGCAAAGATAAAAGGAATATTATGGTCAAACAAATTTCAATCAGCGACGGCGAATGGAAAATCATGAAAGCCCTTTGGCAGGGCGAAGATGAAGAGCCGGATAAAAAAATGACGCTAAAGGAAATCGCCGAGGCGGTGG
>CAVHEY010000159.1:0-3007 GCA_963635155.1 Bacteroides stercoris | reverse complement strand
TCAAAACACCGGCAGCCGCAAAGCCTGAGATAGATCCGCCGCAGGTATCCGCAAAGTCAGCCGTACTTATCGATGGCACAGGCAAGCTTCTCTATGAAAAAAACGCAAATGACCGAGCATACCCTGCCAGCACCACAAAAATTATGACGGCACTGGTGACGCTGGAAAAGCTCGACGAGCTGGGACTTGACACGAAAAGCGAAATCATTGTACCGGAAGAAGCCGTAGGAATCGAGGGTTCGTCAATATATTTGAAAAAAGAGGAAAGAATAAGTATTGAGGAGCTGCTTTACGGATTGATGCTGCAGTCGGGAAACGACAGCGCTACGGCACTGGCAATCTGCATGGGTGGCAGCCTTTCGGATTTCGTAGCGCTGATGAACGAAAGGGCTGCGTCGCTGGACTGCGGAGGCACTCATTTTACCAATCCCAGCGGACTTTACGACGAAAATCACTATACCACCGCCCTTGACCTTGCAAGGATTGCAAAGGCTGCCATGGAGCGGGAGGATTTTCGCAAAATCGTAGCCACGAAGGATTGGCAGAGCGAAGATACCGACCGTAGCTTCCACAATAAAAACAAGACCGTTTTTCAGTATGAGGGAGCAACCGGCGTGAAGATCGGATTCACCAAGGCTTCCGGCAGGACGCTGGTAGCCTCTGCCGAAAGAAAGGGCAGGCAGCTAATCGCAGTGGTTTTGAACGATGGGAATTGGTTCGAGGACGCATACGCCCTCATGGATTACGGATTTGAGCAAGGAGGAGACTGATTATGGAATATAGATGTGTGGACAGAGGCTCGGAAAAATGCCCCTGCCACCTGACCACGGCGGGGCAGTGCTATGCCTGCAAAATGCTGCGAACCGGAGAATGCGGCTGCAGCACCCAGTGGAGCGGCAGCTGCCCCTACAGCGAGCTTGCCCTGAACGCAGGAACGCCGAAGCCCCTGCCGAGGATAATACCGGCAGAAATCGTCCGTCGCAAGGACTATTCCGGCAAACTATCGGTGGTGCGGCTGGAGGTTCCGGCAGGCTTTGCCCAGCAATGCCACAGGCTGGGAAGCTACATCATGGCGCAGGTCATGGGCTATATGGTGCCCCTTTCGGTGCTGCGATCCTCTTACGCGGTGGAAAAACGCAAATTTGTCATCGGACCCAGACCCTATATCGAGGTGGCGGTGCAGCCTGCGGGGCTGAAAACCATGCAGCTTGCCAATCCGCTGAGCAAATTCTGGAGTATCCAAGGTCCCTTTTACAGCGGACTGCGGACGATGGGGAAAATCGACTTGGCAAAGCCCATACTGGTGATCGCAAAGGGTACGGCGATTGCGCCTTTTCTGAATGTCGCCCCCATGATTGCAGGAAAAAATCCCGCGAAGATCAACCTTTTTATCGACGACGACAAGGTAACCGACGAGTTCCTATCGGACTATGTTTCCGGAATCGGCGCAAGATTAAGCTATATCAATCTCGCAAAGGACATGGATACGGCGCTGGCGATGCTGGATCTGTACGAGCAAATTTTTTTCCTCGCCTCGCCCTACTACACCAATCGGGTCATACGAAAGCTTCGGGGAGATCGCCCCGTGAAAAGCGGCGGGGATCTGTCCCGGCAGATCGGCAAATATGTGGTGGTGGCGAATCATGCAAATATGTGCTGCGGGCTTGGAATCTGCGGTTCCTGTAGCCATACGGATCCGGAGGGCGTGACGGTGAAAAAATGCAAGTGCATGGAGGAGGATTTTTATGAGTAAAATTGTTGTTATCGGCGGAGGCTGGGCAGGCTGCGCTGCGGCGGTTAGGGCGGCAAAGCGGGGACACGAGGTAACCCTACTGGAAAAAACGGATTTGCTGCTGGGGCTTGGCAATGTGGGCGGAATCATGCGAAACAACGGCAGATTCACCGCTGCCGAAGAAAATATCGCCATGGGTGCGACGGAGCTTTTTGAAATCACAGATAAACGCAGTACCCATAAGAACGTTGATTTTCCGGGGCATGAACACGCCAGCTTCTATGACGTGTCAATGGTAGAACCCGAAGTGCGCAGATTGCTGGAAAAGCTCGGTGTTGAGCTCTGCCTTATGTGCAGAGCGACAGATGTTGAAACAGAAGCTTTAGAAAGCGGCGAAAAACGCATAAAATCAATCCTTGCGGTGGTTACAAATTCCCACGGCGAATACGAGAGGACGGAAATCGCGGGAGACGTTTTCGTGGAAACCACAGGCTCTGCGGGACCTATGGGAAACTGCGCAAAATACGGCAACGGCTGCTCCATGTGCGTGCTGCGATGCCCCGCCTTTGGACCTAGAGTGAGCATAACGGAGCGAGCCGGAAACTTCGATGTGCATGGCGAGCGGGAGGACGGCAAACCGGGAGCCTTTAGCGGTTCCTGCAAATTGGAAAAGCGAACCCTGAGCAAGGAACTTCAAAGGAAGCTCAGCAAGGACGGATTCGCAGTAATTCCGCTGCCGGAGGAAATGATAGATAAAGGAAAGCTCAGCCAAAAGGTTTGCCAGCAGTACGCCCTGGACTCCTTTGCGGAAAATCTTATTTTAATCGACACCGGCTCCGCAAAGCTGATGACCTCCCATTTTAATCTGGCGGAACTTCGCAAGCTGGAGGGCTTCGAAAATGCCCGCTTTGCCGACCCTTACGCCGGAGGCAAGGGAAATTCCATTCGCTATATGTCCGTGGGACTTCGGGACGAATATCTGCGGGCGGACGGAATCGAAAATCTCCTGCTGGGCGGTGAAAAATCCGGCTTCTTTGTGGGACACACGGAAGCCATAACCACAGGCTCCCTCGCCGGGTACAACGCGGCGATGCTGGCGGAGGGTAAGCCCCTGCTGGAGCTGCCGCCGGAGCTTGCGGTAGGAGACATCATCGCCTTTGCCAACGAGCTTTTGGGAACCGAAGAGGGCTACAAAAAAAGGCTGACCTTTGCCGGGGGTACATATTTTCAGCGAATGAAAGACAGGCAGCTATATACCACGGATAGAAAGGCAAT
>CAVHEY010000158.1:0-3026 GCA_963635155.1 Bacteroides stercoris | reverse complement strand
TGATCAGGATAAGGAAGACAAGAAAGAAACTGACAAAATATCAAAATATCAAAAGGGGCTTGCTGCATACATTCGCAGCAGAAACAAAAATCTAAGCAAAAGCTGGTCGATAACCCTCGCCGGATACTTCATCGAGTCCGGAGAGAAAAACGATGTTGACCCAAAGGTCCTCATGGCACTTGCTCTGAGGGAAAGTAATTTCCGCGCCAAGGCGAAAAGCAAGTACGGCTACAAGGGGATCATGCAGTGCAGCGACGCATTTGCAAAGAGATACGGATATGAACCGTCGGATTTGTACAAAGCAAGCGTAAGCATTGAAATTGCCGCAAAGTACATTAAAAAGATGAAGAAAAAGTACAAAACATATACCAACGCTGTATGTTGCTACATCTGCGGAAGCGGCTCGGTTGCAAACGGCACCCACTCAAAGGAGCCGGGCAGATCCGTCATGAACGTGAGAAACAATATCAAAAAATTTCTTAAGGAAAACGGCTACGCTTAGCAAACCGCCGGAACCCGACCAAAGACCGGTCGGGTTCTTGTTTTTATGGGAAAGACATGATATACTTTCATAAACGGGGGAATAAAACGGGGGAATCAATATGGCAATAACGACGAAGAAATCACCGTGGCAAAAAGAATGGGCGGATCTTGAGAAAAAAGAAGCAAAATTCACGCAAAAAAGAAAAGAAGGACCCACCTCGGTGCTGATGAAAAAACTCGACAAAGTGGTGCCTAGGAAACTCAGCGAAACCCTGAACACCGCATTTTACAAGGCGTTTGCCCTGGTGTTCGAAAAGGGAACCGGCATAATCGAAAAAACCTACAATAAAGAAAAGAAAGAAACCGAATTTAAGGTAAACACCTACGCCACCGAAATATCGGACAGCCGAAAGGCGGCGAAAGTCTTTACCAAACAGGCGAAATCCGCCAAAGGGCTTAACCTGCTTATTTCCAGCGTGGAGGGCATAGGCATGGGGCTGGTGGGCTCCGCCATACCGGATATACCGGTTTTCATCGCCATGGTACTCAAAAGCGTATACGAAATCGCCCTGAGCTACGGATACGAATACCGCTCCGATGAAGAAAAAATATTTATCCTCAAAATAATTGAAATTGCGATGTGCGATGAAGAGGAGTTCGTAAGCAGAAACGAAGCCTTTAACTGCGATATACGAAATATCGTGGGTAGCGGAGACTTTATCGGCGAGGGAGATTGGAACGTCACCAAAGAAGAACAGATGAAGCAGGCGGCTGCGGCTTTGTCCGAGGAAATGATATACACAAAATTCGTACAGGGATTTTTCCTCGTAGGAATGGTGGGCGGCGTCTTCGACCCGATTTACGTAAACCGAATCAGCGACTACGCCGTGCTGAAATACAGAAGAAGATTTTTGGAAGGAAAACTAAAGAATGAAGAATAACACGCGATATCTTACGCAAGCCTCGCTCATAGCGGCGCTGTATGTGGCGCTTACCATAATTTCAAACCTTGCGGGACTTGCAAACGGCGCGATTCAGCTGCGGCTTTCCGAAATGCTGACCATACTTCCGGTATTTACCGCCGCCGCGATTCCGGGACTTGCGGTGGGCTGCGCCATCGCAAACATTGCCACAGGCTGCGCCCTTTGGGACATCGTTTTCGGAACCCTCGCCACAACTTTGGGAGCGCTGGGTACCTACTATATAGGAAGAAAATATCCCTATGCCGGACCGATTTTTCCCATTGCGGCAAACGCGCTGATTGTGCCGAAAGTCCTGCAAATCGTATACGGAGCCGAGGGCGCCTATTGGTATTTTATGCTGACGGTGGGAATCGGCGAAATCCTTTCCTGCGGCGGGCTGGGAATCCTGCTGTACAGAGCCCTCAGAAAAACAAAGATTTTTGAAGAACAATAAAGCAATAAAACAATCAAACAAAACGGAAAGCGTAATAAAAGCAAGAAAAAAGGAGAAACACGATGAAATGCTATCTCTGCAAGGAAGAAGACTTTTCTGTCGGCAAATGGTCAGGGGGAACCACCACCCAGCTTGCCATTTATCCGTCAAAAAGCAGCTACTTAGACAGAAACTTCGTATGGCGGTTGAGCTCTGCGACGGTTGACACGGAAGAGTCCGACTTCACGCGGCTTCCGGACTACGATAGGGTCCTCATGGTGCTAAAAGGCGAAACCGTGCTCAGCTATGAGGGCGAGAGAGTGGTAAGGCTCAAAGAGCTGGAACAGGACCGCTTCGACGGCGCGTGGAAAACAAAGAGCTTCGGCAAAATTACGGACTTTAACCTCATGGTCAGAAAGGGAAACGAAGGCTACCTCGATGTAATCTGCCCGAAACAGGAAAAAGAGACTCTGACTTCCGAATATGAAAGCAAGCTCCCCCTTGCGACCCATGCACTGTACTGCAAAGAGGGTTACTTTGTGGCAGAGGCCGGCGGAAACACGCAAATGGTGAAGCCAGGGCAGCTTTTTGTCATGGAATTTGAACCGGGAGAAGCGCCGCAGTATTCTCTGATGGGGGAGGGGACCGCCATACGGGCGCAGATTTTCGCCTCGGATATGAGCGACGAGCTTTATCCTGTGGAAATCCCGCCGGAAAAAGCAACTTTCGACGATTTTAAGACCTGCGTGTACCTTGCCAACGTGCAGTTTCGCTGCGCAAACTATGTGATAAAGAGCCTCAAAACCACATGGTTCGATGAGCAGCTCAGCAGGGCAATCAAAAAAATCGAAAAGCTGTATCTTCCGTTTTTTATATTTATCATCGGCATCGTCTTGCTGGCCTCCGCCGGAATGTTGCAGGAATGGAGTAACGCCGCGATAGGGATTTCCCTGCTGGCGTGGATCGCCGCGGACTGCCTTGTGATATCGCCGCTTCTGTATTTTGCGGTGGTGCCGAAGCCGGTGCGCAAACACATCAAGGACATCGACAAGCTCACCCCTTATGAGCAAAAAGTACGCGAAGCCGAACTGAATCGCAACGAACGCGCCGAGAAAATCCTCAAAAAATATAAAAATAGCGGGCGGAAC
>CAVHEY010000157.1:0-3027 GCA_963635155.1 Bacteroides stercoris | reverse complement strand
ACGATGAGATGGTTACCTATGGCAGGGCTTTCACCGCCCAGGATATGGACGGAACTGTTCATGTGTGTCTTATTGACGATGACCTGGCAAAGACCTTTTTCCTGGGAGAAGACCCTCTTGGCAAGACAATAAGAGTGGGCGGTATCAACTATACGGTGGTGGGGCTTTGCAATCCCGACGATACCATGACGGCAATGATGGTGGGAATCACCGAAAGCGACGGGACCATATACATTCCCTATAAGAACGCGCTCAATATGAACGGAGTGAACAAAATCAACAGTCTGGAGGTTTATATCGACGATACGGACGAAACCGACGCACTGGTGGACCGGATAGAGGCTTATCTTGACAATACCTTCAACGACGCGGACAACGCCTACAGCCTCATCAACATGGAAAGCCTTGTGGACATGATGGATACCATGTCGGATATGATGACGAAGCTTCTGGCAGGAATCGCCTCCATTTCCCTCATGGTAGGGGGCATCGGAATCATGAATATGATGCTGGTAAGCGTGACGGAGAGAACCCGGGAAATCGGGCTTCGCAAGGCTCTGGGCGCAGAACCGAAAATTATCCAGCTGCAATTTTTAATCGAATCGGTGATTTTGTCTTTAATCGGCGGAATCATCGGAATCCTAACGGGAGAAATCCTTTCCTATGTGGCACTTAACGCCATCGGAACGGACTTTACGGTGAACCTTTCCGCCATTGCCCTGGGCTTCGGCTTTTCCCTGGCTGTGGGGGTAGTCTTTGGCTGGGCGCCGGCAAGAAAAGCCAGCAGGCTCAACCCAATCGACGCCCTGCGCAGCGAATAATATAGGCATACTTTTTTCCTGAAGTAATAGAATGTATAAATAAAACTTCAGGAGGAACGAATGGAAAGTAATATTGCGGAACTTTGCGGCGTTGTGATTTCGGACCTGATATACAGCCACAAGACCTACGGAGAGATTTTTTATACCTTCGAGCTGGGCATAGAACGGCGAAGCGGCTATATTGACGAGATAAATATTATGGTATCGGAAAGGCTGATTTTTGACAATCCGCCGAAAAAAGGGGATTTTGTGGAGATAAAAGGGCAGATTCGTACCTATAACGAAATCGTTGAGGATAAAAACAAGCTCAACGTTTTGGTTTTTGCCAAGGAAATCTATCAAAGCGAGAATTTCGGCTATAACGAGAACTACATCTATCTGGAGGGTTTTCTCTGCAAAGAGCCGCTGAAACGGACTTCGCCTCTGGGGCGGGAAATCTGCGACATGATGCTGGCGGTGAATCGCATGTACAACAAATCAGACTACATACCGTGTATCGCCTGGGGCAGAAACGCAGCCTATGCGGAAAAGCTTGGGGTGGGTACCAAGCTTGCGCTGACGGGCAGGCTCCAGAGCCGGGAGTACAAGAAAAAGCTTTCGGAGGGAGTGTCTGAAACCCGCAAAGCCTTTGAAGTTTCCATCGTTAAGCTTGAAGAAGTGTGAAGAAGTTTGAATAAGCGTAATTTCCCTTGCGGCGGCGTAAATTTTGTGTTAAAATAAGTACATTGCTAAAAATTCTTAGCGCAACCTAATTTAATCGATTTACAAACGGAGGAAAAACAAAATGTTCGACGCTAGCGGAAGAGACAACAGTACCTATAATGTTGACAATTTCGAATTTATCAAAAAAACATCGCCCATCGTAGGCGGATTCATCGAAAAAGAGTACAATCGCCAGAAAAATAATGTGGAGCTTATCGCTTCCGAAAACTACTGCTCCGAGGCAGTGCTTGCGGCGTGCGGAAGTTGTCTGTCATGGAAATACGCGGAGGGCTATCCTTATGTGCGCACTTCGGGAAATACCAGCCGCTATTACGGCGGAACCGAGTTCGTAGACCAGCTGGAAGAATATTGCTGTGATGTTTGGAGAAAGGTTTTCGATACGGACTATCATGTAAACGTACAGCCTCACAGCGGATCTCAGGCTAATTTTGCGGCGTACAAGTCGGTGCTGAAACCGGGAGACACGATTTTATCCCTGACCCTGGACAACGGCGGTCACCTGACCCACGGCTCCTCCGTAAACTTCAGCGGCAACCTCTATAATATGGTATTTTACGATGTAGACGAAAGAGGCTATATCGACATGGAAGACGTTCGCAAGAAAGCTTTGGCTTGCAGACCCCAGCTGATCCTTACGGGAGCGTCGGCATATTCAAGAATCATTGATTTCCCTGCATTCGCGGAGATCGCAAAGGAAGTGGGAGCCTATTTCATGGTGGACATGGCGCATATCGCAGGACTGGTTGCCGGCGGCGCTCATCCGTCTCCATTCGGTTATGCGGACATCATCACCACCACAACCCACAAGACCCTCAGAGGACCTCGCGGGGGCTTGATTTTCGCAAGAAAAGATCTTGCAAAAAAAGTTGACAGCGCGGTATTTCCTTACGCCCAGGGCGGTCCTCTTGAACATATCATCGCAGGCAAGGCGGTTTGCGCAGAGGAAGCTCTTAGACCGGAGTACAAGGAATATGTGCATCAGGTGGTAAAGAACTGCAAGGCTCTGTCAGACGAGTTCATTAAACTGGGCTACAAGGTTGTAACCGGCGGCACGGATAACCACCTGATTCTTCTTGACCTTTCCGACGAACCTTTCAGCGGCAGAGTGCTTCAGGAAGAGTGTGACAAAATCGGAATCACCCTTAACAAGAACTGTGTGCCTTGCGAAAAGCGTTCTCCGAGAGAAACCTCCGGCGTAAGAATCGGCACGGCGCCGATGACCACCAGAGGCTATTACGAAGAAGATTTCGTAAGAGTCGTTCACAGAATCGACGAGCTGATCAAAAAGCTTAGAGAAGAATATAAATAGACATAAAAAAAGCAGCTTTGGCTGCTTTTTTTATGGAGATAACGCTGACGTTTTCCTTTTTAAAGTTTGCGCGTATTACCAGGTTACGGTTTCCGGAGCCTCCGTAAAGGAGCAGAAGGTAGCCTTAGCGTCCTTGAGGTAATAAACAACGGTGTTTCCGTCGTCCGGGTCGTA
>CAVHEY010000156.1:1501-3100 GCA_963635155.1 Bacteroides stercoris | reverse complement strand
TAAATTGCTATCGGGCAAGTTTTCTGATAAAATCGAAGCATATGGGAGGGTTTTGCAAAATGAGAATCGGAAACGACTGGGACGACATACTGGCAGAGGAATTTACGAAAGAATATTACATAAAACTGCAAGAATTTATCGAGGAAGAATACAAAAATGCCCGGGTGTATCCGCCGAAATCGGACATTTTCAACGCCCTTGCCGCTTGCCCTTATAGAGAAACAAAGGTGGTGATTTTGGGGCAAGACCCATATCATCAGGAGGGGCAGGCTCACGGGCTTTGCTTTTCGGTGAATCCGGGAGTAAAAATCCCGCCTTCCCTTGTGAACATCTACAAGGAACTGAAATCCGACCTGGGTGTTGAAATTCCAAGCCACGGCTGCCTTACATCCTGGGCGGCCCAGGGAGTGCTTCTTTTGAACGCAGTCCTGACGGTGAGGGACAGTATGCCAAACTCCCACAAGGGAAAGGGCTGGGAAACCTTTACCGACGCAATCATCAAAAAACTGAACCAACGGGAAGACCCCATGGTTTTTATCCTTTGGGGAGCCAATGCCAAGGCGAAGCAGGAACTGATTACCGAAAACCGCCATCTGATTTTGACGGGAACCCACCCAAGCCCCCTGTCGGCACATACGGGATTTTTCGGCGGTGCCTATTTCAGCAGGGCAAACAGATTTCTTGAGCTGGAAAATCGGAAGCCTATAAATTGGGCATCTGTTTCAGATAACTAACGCTATAACAAATTTATTTACACTGATCAGGAGGGGAAACATGATTGGAATCATTATCGGCATAATCGTTGCCATTCTCGTAATCTATGTGATTTCGGGCTACAACGGTTTTGTAAAGCTCAAAAACAAAGGCGAAGAAGCCTTCGCCACCATGGACGTTTATCTCAAAAAAAGATACGACCTCATACCGAATCTTGTTGAAACGGTAAAGGGCTATGCGGCGCACGAAAAGGAGACGCTGGAGAAGGTCATCGCGGCGAGAAAGATGGCCCAGGGCGCAGCCACCATCGAAGACAAGATTGCGGGAGAAACCGCGCTTCAGGGCACATTAAAGAGCCTTTTTGCCGTTGCAGAAGGGTATCCTGACCTCAAAGCAAACACGAATTTCCTTGACTTGCAGAATCAGCTGAAGGCGGTGGAGGACGACATCGCCAATTCGAGGAAATATTACAATGCGGTTATCAAGGAGTTCAACACAAAGTGCGAAACCTTCCCGTCGAATATCATCGCGTCGATTTTCCACTTTGAGAGAAAGCCGATGTTTGAGGTTCAGAGCGCCGAGGAGAGACAGAATGTTCAGGTTAAATTTTAATGAAATAAACAGGCTTGCAAGGAAAACACTGATTTCGGTGTTTTCTTTGGCATTTGCGGCAATGAGCGCTTCGGCGGCATTCGCCTACACCACGGAATCCTTTGACGTAGATGTGACGGTGAACGAGGACAACAGCTACGATTTCAGCGAAACCATCAAGGTCAATTTTGACCAGCAGAAACACGGAATCTATGTGTATGTTCCGGAAACCGGCATGGAGGGCATCGACACTCCGGAATTTTCGATTCCCGACCAGCGGGATCCGGAAATCAG
>CAVHEY010000156.1:0-1080 GCA_963635155.1 Bacteroides stercoris | reverse complement strand
AGCTATGACGGCGCTCTGACTCTCATACCGATCCTATGCGTGATCTTTGGGCTTGTTTCGGCAGCCCTTTGGCTGATATTCGGACGGGACGAAAAAATCATTCCTACCGTGGAATTTTATCCGCCGGAGGGACTTACTCCCGCAGAGGTAGGCTTGATTGCGGACGGAAACGCAGACAAGGGGGATTTGCTCTCCCTCATCATCTATTTTGCGGACAAAGGCTATCTTGCCATCGAACAGCTCAGCAAGAAAAAGTTTGCCCTGCGAAAGCTCAAGGAAATCGACGGGACGGAGAAAAAGTTTGCCCGGATTCTCTTTGACGGACTTTTTGAAACCGGGGACTGTGTGAAATTAAATGACCTGGGAGAAAACTTCGGGGACGCCTATCTTGCGGCGCAAAGCTCCCTTACGGCGATGTATCACAAGTCGAAAAACCGACGGACAACGGTTTCTTCAACGGTTTGCAGGTGGATTGCGGTAATCGGGGCGACACTGCTGGTTCCCATTGCATCGGTGTTTGCAGGGGTTTACAGCGGAGAGTACAATGCATTTGCCATAGGCGGGATAGCAGGAACGCCGATTGTTCTGATCACGCTTCTGCTGATTCTTTCCACGAAGGACAAGGAATTTGTCCTCAAAAAAGGGAAAAAGACGGCGCGGTTTATCATCTTTTGGGGACTGAACTTAGCGGCGGTGCTGCTTACTGCGGTGCTGATTTATGTTGACACGGCAAGCATTTTATGCGCGGGGATATTCGCAGTCTGTGAAGTCATTTGTGAACTTGCGGCATGTATGATGGAAAAGCGAACAGCAAACAATACGCAGCTCATGGGGAAAATCCTGGGGCTGAAAAACTTTATCGAAACGGCGGAAGCGGACAGGATAAACGCATTGGTGGAGGAAAATCCAAGCTATTTCTATAACATCTTGCCTTACGCCTATGTGCTGGGAGTTACGGATAAATGGGCGAAAAATTTCGAGAATATAAAGATCGAGAAGCCGTCCTGGTACTATGGCGACAGCACCGACGATATGCTTTTCAACGCATGGTTCTATTCTTCCATGATGAGAAATTGCAGC
>CAVHEY010000155.1:0-3127 GCA_963635155.1 Bacteroides stercoris | reverse complement strand
GCATATAGGTGAATACCATGATTACTGCCATGAGCAGGACCAGCACCTTTTTCAAATAAGGCTTGAAATCATTTGTCTGTTCGTTCATTGAAAATCTCCTTTTCTTTAATATTTCGCGTGAAGAGTAGCCGCCGGCTTCTCCTACCCGATAATGGAACAAAATTTATGTTTACTCCTCTTGCCTGCGGGCGGACGCCGCCCTTTGCAACGCCGCCCGGTAAGGATGAAAAGTCTCAAACTCAACTAAAAAAGCAGGCTGCCTCTCTGTCAGTCTGCCATCCATTTTCCTCTGCATTTGCGCTTACGTTCAAAACTTCTCTGAGTTTTGCCCGCTTTTCGCGTTTTGCATTGATGTCGTTTCCCTGCACTAGAGGTTGTTTTACATCCGAGTGATCCCTCGTCTCCCGACTCGTCGCTGTGGCTTTCGCTCTTTCGCGCATTACGGTTGCTTGCCAGTAGGGGAATCTCACCCCACTTCCGTTAGTTATCCTCGTTGCAATATTTATTTTACACAAAAACTTCTCTCACCTAGCTAAATGCCAAGCAAAAGAAGTCTCATATTTTCAGTATATTCGGTTTCGGAGCGCACGAAAAACACACATCTATCTGTACAGATACAGTTGGTTGGTTGGTTGGTTGGTTGGTTGGTTGGTTGGTTGGTTGGTTGGTTGGTTGGTTGGTTGGTTGGTTGCAAGAACCGTGCCATTTATTTGCTTTTGCGTAACCTTTTGCCATGCCGCGCGTTCTTCCTTTCCGAAATCTTTAACGATGTTAAATTTTCTTTCCGAACTTCGTGTTTGTTTCGGATCTTGATCGTCCAAAATCACACCTATATCTTAACGCAATCTTTGCCGCTTGTAAAGATTATTTTTTCACAGGCAGGAAAAATTTCATGGAAATTCCGTCGTCCTGAACCAAAACCTCTTTGGGCATTCTCAGAACCCGCCAGGTAATGTACAGGTCTCCGACCGCGCCTGTGAAGTTCAAAATCTGGACCGCATAAAGATACCACCAAAACTGCGGTGCCTTTGCCGAAAGTTCCGAAAGCATCAGCGCAATCACGATTCCCCAGATAATCAGCGGCGCAAGGGCGATTACCACATAGGCAAACTTGCCGAAAAAGCAGTGACTCCCCGCGTAAAACATACCCTTTCTTAGGTCTTTTCCGTAAAAAGGCGGCTTTCCGCTGAACATCTTGATGAAAAAGCCGTGAACGCCCTCGTGGACGAAAAGGTAAACCACCATTCCCACGATCATTCCGAAAACGGCAAAAATGACCCGCAAGGCGCCCATCTGAAAGGCTTCGGAAAACGGGTGCTTTGCGCCGAAAATGCCCCAGAAAATCATGGCTGCGGTAAGAAAAATTCCAAATATCGCCATTGGTTTTGCAGCTTCGGCGGCAAGGTCAATCCGCTCGTACAGTTCGTAGCCCTCCGGCAGTCTTTCGTAGGCAAAGTTCTTTTCGCCTTTCATTACTTGAGAGCCTCCAAAACCGCTTCCGGCATTTCCGCTGAATCGATTACGCCTTTGTGAAGGATCGGCTTTTTGTCCAGGTCGCGAAGTCCGTAAGGGACCGCAACTCCCGTGGCTTTTTCAAGGGCTTTTACATATTCGAATCCGTCCTTGCACGGCTCAATCCCGCAAGCCTTTGCAACGCTTTCCGCGAATTTGTAGGCACTGGCTGTGGAGGCAATCACCGTAGGGGTCTTGTCGCCGGTTTCCCGTGCATAATCGCAGTAAACCTTGTAAGCCACCGCCGTGTGGGTGTCCATGAGGTATGCGTTTTCTGCCCACATCTTCGAAATGGCGTGAACAGCCTCTTCTTCCGCGCAGAATCCTCCGTAAAAATCTCCCAACGCTTCCTTTACCTTTTCGGAAACCTCGTATCGCTTGTCCGTTTCCAGAGCTTTCATCCACTCCGAGATAACTTCGCCGTCTCTGCCGTTCAAAAGGTAGAGCAATCTTTCCAGATTGCTGGAAATCAGAATGTCCATGGACGGGGAGTTTGTGCAGTAAAAGCTTCTCACCTCGCTGCGTATATCGTAGACGCCGGTTCTTATGAAATCCGTCAAGACCTTGTTGTCGTTTGAGGCGCAGATGAATTTTTTAATGGGAACGCCCATCAGCTTTGCGTAGTATGCCGCCAAAATGTTCCCGAAATTTCCTGTAGGAACGGTTACGTTCATCGGCTCGCCGGCTTTGATTACGCCTTCTGCCACCAATTTCAGATAGCTGTACACATAATACGCCACCTGCGGCACCAGTCTTCCCACATTGATGGAGTTTGCCGAGGAAAGCTTGATTCCCTTTTCTGCAAGTTTTTCGGCAAATTCGTCGTCAGCAAAAATCTTTTTCACCCCTGTCTGCGCATCGTCGAAATTTCCGCGAATGGCGAAAACATGAGTGTTTGCACCGGTCTGGGTGATCATCTGTCTTTCCTGAACCTGACTTACGCCCTCCGACGGGTAAAATACGATGATTTCTGTTCCCGGAACATCAGCAAAGCCTTCCAGCGCCGCTTTTCCGGTGTCCCCGGAGGTTGCGGTCAGTATGCAAATTTTTGCCTTTTCTCCCTCTTTGCGGCAAGCGGTGGTCATGAGATACGGCAGAATGGACAGTGCCATATCCTTGAATGCCGCGGTTTTGCCGTGGTACAGTTCCAGAAAATGGGCGCCCCCTGCCGGGGTGAGCTTCACCACGTCGGGGGCGGTGAACTTGCTGTCATAAGCGCCCTCAACGCAGGCTTTCATTTCTTCCGGCGAAAAGTCGTCGAAAAAGGCTCCGATGATTTGGAAAGCGACGTCTTTGTAGCCGAGCTTTCCGGCAGCCATCAGCTCTGCCGCCTCCTTAATATCCAGCGGCAGAGCAGGGACTGTTACGGGAACGTACAGTCCCTTATCCGCGGCGATGCCGCAGATGATGGCTTTCGCTCCGGTCATTCTCTCCTTGCTGCCGCGCGTGCTTTCATATAGCATAATATTTCTCCAATCTTAATACGATGTTAGTTTTACACCCCGTCACCGGGCGAGTTTTCGATTTCGCCCAAGCTCCGCGGAGCAGGCTGGTAACAGCCCGGGCGATGAACGCCGGCGAGCGTACAGTCTCGGCTTTCGAGACCCCGCAGGGG
>CAVHEY010000154.1:1921-3211 GCA_963635155.1 Bacteroides stercoris | reverse complement strand
GGGGCTGGGCGTTGTAAACAAAGACGTTGAAACAGATTTCCTCGCCCCCGTCTTCCACGGAACAGGCTTCGATTTCCACGCCATTTGCCAAAAGATTTTCCCCCTCAAAAATCGGTGTGACCCGGTAAAGCACGTGGTTTTCGGTTTCTTCCACATAGTCGGCGACCATGGTTTCAAAGGGCAGCATTCCCTCGATATTCATATACCGCGTGCCGGTAATCAGGTTCTTTTCGTTGGCATTTTCCCCGCTGAGCATATAGCCGATAAGGTGGCATCGGTTGTAGAGATATTTGCCGGAAACGCAGTCATATTTTATCGTATGCCAGCCCGTAGGCTTTATCATACCGATGCTGCCGCGCTCTTCGGTGGGCATGAGATCCACGCCGACGCAAGCCGTTGCAACGCCGCATCTTCCGAGGCTGTCAAGGTCGCTGTACGTTTCAAAGGACTCCTCGGTAAAATCTCCTTCCTCAAAAAACGGCTCGTTATCGTTGATCTCGATATAGGGCGAGCCTGAAAATTCAGGAATTTCGGATAGGGAAAGGCGTTCTTGTGCTTCCTCGCCCGGGGCTTGATTTGCTGTCTGACTTTCCGATTGGCTCGGCGCAAGGCTTGGAATTTCGAAGTCAAAGGAATCGAACGTAAGCCCGTATCCCGAAATCAAAATGCCGGCGGCAAGCAAGACGGAGAGTATGACAGGGGATTTCTTAGATTTTCCGGATTTTTTAAACTTTTTCATCTTCATGCATCATTACCTCTCCTGCCATTGTACCATAAATCACGCCGAAAGTCCTTGTAAATATCCGGGCAAACGCATATAATTAGATGTACGCTCGGCAAAGGAAAAGCGCCGAGAAAAGACGAGAGATGAAATCATCATAGCGTATACGATTTTATAGAAATTTTGAGAGGATAGAAAATGACAGAATTACTCGCTCCGGCAGGAAACAGGGAAGCCCTGAGGGCGGCAATCGCAAACGGCTGCGACGCCGTCTATCTGGGTATGCAAAAATTCGGTGCAAGGGCGTATTCCTGCAACTTCGACGAACTAACCTTGCCGGAGGCTGTGAATTACGCCCATCTCCGAGAGGTGAAAGTGTACGTCACCATGAATACCATCGTCTTTGAGGACGAACTCTGCGAAATGAGAAAGCAGCTTGCCTTTCTGAATAAAATCGGAACAGACGGCGTAATCGTTCAGGATATGGCGGTGTTTGACTATATCGTTAAGCATTTTCCGGATATGGAAGCCCATTGCTCCACCCAGATGGGAATCGACGATTTGGAGGG
>CAVHEY010000154.1:0-1635 GCA_963635155.1 Bacteroides stercoris | reverse complement strand
CTCAACACCATTGACCGCATCGAAGAACTGAAATCCCTTGACTCCCTCAAAATCGAGGGGCGCATGAAAGAACCGACCTATGTTGCCAATGTGGTTTCAAAATACCGCAGGGCATTGGACGGAGTCGCGACGGCGGAGGACAAGGACGAGCTGAAAAAAACCTTTCATCGTACATTTACGAAAGGCTATCTCTTCGGAGAAGACCCGAAGAATCTGACGAATATACAAAAGCCGAACAATTTTGGGTACGAAATCGGCGTGGTAAGCGGCGTTTACAAGGGAATGTACGAAATCAGGCTGAAAGATGAGCTGCGGCAAAACGACATCATAAGGATTGACCATAACAATGAAGACATAAACCTTTCGGTGGTGAAGCTCTACGATAAGGAGGACAACCTGATTAACGGCGCAGACCGCCTGTGCTATATCCGGATCAAAGAAAAGCTCGCAAAGGGCGACCTCGTATACAAAACGAAGGACTATAATTTTTACAAAGAGCTGGAAAAGAATATGGAAGGGGAGTTCCGACGCTTTCCCCTTAAAGTAAGGCTGTACGCCTATCCTGGTGCGCCCCTCAGGGCAGAAGCAGTGGGACTGGGGGTAAGCTGCTTTTATGAAAGCGAGGGAATCTTGGAAAAGGCGCAGAACCAACCGACAACCGAGGAACAGGCGATAAAGCAGTTTGCCAAGCTGGGGGATACCGTGTTCACCCTGCAAAGCCTCGAATTTGAAGAGGGCGGAGCCTTCCTTCCGGTAAAAATGTTAAATGAGGCGCGACGTTCCATCGTAGAGAAGCTATATGAGGAAAAGCTGAAAAGCAAAGCCCGCAGAGTCATAGAACCCTTGCAGGATAAGCCGCTACGTGAATTGCCGATTTACGATACGACGGCAAAGGACGGCGGAAAGATCCAAACGCCGGCGCCATATCTGACCGCCTCGGTGCTCACCAAAGAGCAATACGAAGCTTGCCGCAGGGCGGGGCTTACCGAGATATATTTTGAAAATGTGGTCAGAAGAAATCAGATTGACTATGGAAAACGAGAGGGAGAGCTGTTGATTGGCGGCTACGGCGGACTGTATTTTTATCAGGACAGCAATCCCTTCGTCACGGACTATTCCTTCAATGTGGTGAACTCTGTAAGCTGCCGACGCCTGCATGAACTGGGGGCGAAGCGGGTAACCTTGTCCTATGAGCTGAACCGCAGGCAGATTGGGGATTTGATTGCCGAATATCGCAAAAACTACGGGGAAGATCCTGCCCTCGAGATGATCGTCTACGGCAGGGCGCCGCTGATTTTTACGAAGTACTGTCCCCTGAAAAAAATGAATCAGTGCGGGCTTTGCAAGAAGAACCGCTATGAGCTGAGGGACGAATACGGCACATTCCCGATTCTTTCCCACGAGGATTGCACCACCACGATCCTGAACGGCAAGTTCCTGAATCTCTTGGACGAAATGCCTTCTATCAGGGGGATTGAAGCCTTTCGCCTGAATTTTACCACGGAAACCCCGGAGGAAGTTACGGACATGGTAAGGGCGGCGCAGAAGAAGCTGGAGGGGGACGAAAAACCGCTGTTCCGCAGAGAAACGGACACCCGGGGACATTTTCACCGGGAAATCAGATAAAAGGCTTGA
>CAVHEY010000153.1:0-3240 GCA_963635155.1 Bacteroides stercoris | reverse complement strand
ATGATTTGTATAAAAATCAAACATTTTCCGGTGGATTTTTGCGATTTTTTGGTGATTATCCGGTTACGCTTTCCCTTCCTTTGTTCTAACCGAATAAGCTGCCGTCGTAAAAAATATACCCGAAAGGTGCTATTTTAAATAATATGAACACAATCGGACAATATATTAAAGAACAACGAAAAAAAGCGGGACTTACGCAAGAAGAATTTGCCATGCGCGCAGGACTTGGATTGCGATTTATCAGAGAATTGGAGCAGGGTAAGGAGACTGTTCGCCTTGATAAGGTAAATCAAGCGCTGTCAATATTTGGCGCAGAAGCGGTACCCGGAATAAAACGAAAGCAGGAGGAAAATATATGAACGAAGCATATCGAAAGGCAAGGGTTTTCGTTCAAAATCAATTTGCCGGTATCTTAGAAGAAACCGAAGACGGTTATCAGTTTTCCTATGCAAAAGACTATTTGGAATGTGGCGATGCCTTGCCTGTAAGCCTAACCCTACCACTCCGTCCGGAACCTTATCGTTCCGGCATATTATTTCCTTTTTTTGACGGGCTGATTCCTGAAGGCTGGCTCCTTGCCGTGGTAAATCGCAACTGGAAGATAGAACCCCAAGACAGATTTGGTTTGCTGCTTGCGGTATGCCGTGACAGCATCGGAGATGTCAGTATAAGAAAAGAGGAGAAGTGATGAAGTGTTTATGCTGCGGAACAGAAATCGGAATGTCTGCTTCAGAGGAGGAAAAGCTCCACAGCTGGCATCGTCGCTGCGCAAAAAAATTTTTCGGTACAGGCAAAATGCCGAAGCTTGATTTGAATAAAGAAAAATTCGAAGAACTTGCAAATGCTGCAATTACGCAAGGGCTGACCGTGCCGGGCGTGCAAAAAAAGCTTTCTCTGCACTTATCAACAGATGCGGATTCAAGATTAACCATTGTCGATTACCCCGCCGGATACATTCTAAAGCCGCAAACGGAAGAGTACGAAATGCTGCCGGAGCTTGAAGACTTCGCAATGCGCGCAGCAAAACTTGCAGGAATACAAACGGTTCCCCATGCGCTGATTAAAAATGGCAGGCAATATGCTTACATTACCAGACGAATCGATCGCAATGTCGATGAGTCCGGCAATACGCAGCTTTATGCAATGGAGGATTTTTGCCAGCTTTCCGAAAGGCTCACCATCGACAAATACAAGGGTTCCTATGAGAAATGCGGAAAAATCGTAAAGCAATATTCTCACCAGGCTGGTCTTGACCTATCTGAGTTATTTCTACGCGTGGTTTTTTCCTACATGATTGGTAACTCCGATATGCATTTAAAAAACTTTTCACTCATTGAAGATGCTCCCGGAAGTCGCAGGTTCTCCCTGTCGGCGGCATATGATATGCTTCCTGTAAATATCGTCCTGCCTGAAGACAGCGAAGAACTGGCGCTGACCCTGAATGGGAAAAAAAGAAATATTTGTCGAAAGGATTTCCTCAATTTTGCGCAGCATTGCGGGATCCCATCGGGTGCGGCGGAAAAAATGATAAACAAGCTGTGTCAACTCGAAAACGCATTTCTTACAGGTTGTAAAGAATCCTATCTCTCCGATGAACTGAAAGCAAAAACCTCGGAACTGATTTCCGAAAGGATATATAGGCTCAAATAAAAGCCTATATATCCAGCTTCGTAAGAAGGGTCTGCACATAGTAGTCGTATTTTGAATAATCCTTCAGCCCAAGGCGGAAGCCCGGATTCGTGTCGTCATTCGGGTATTCTTTTTCCCAGTCTGCGAGGGTAACGCTTTGGGTGTGGGTTTTCCCGTCTTCCCCGGTGTAAGTCCAGCTGATTTCTCCGCAGTTGTCAATGAGGGCAAGCAGGGCGTAGCCGTAGTGTTTCATCTTCTCGTTGTTTGCATCTATCTCAGCCTCTTTCCATGTCCGGTCAAATAGCAGTTCCCAGCCGTAAGGATATTCATAGCCTTCCTTTTCCTCTGTGTCCAGCTTGCTTGTGTAGCTGCCCAGCTTTTCACCGATTCCCAGAATGTTTGCTATCTCCTGGTCTGCACTGATGGCACCGATATACGGATTCCGGGCGGCATAAAGCTCCTTCGCCCTTTTCGTGACCCAGCCATGCTCGCCGTAGGTGTCCCCTTTGATGGTGATGCTTTCCTGCAAATCCTCCACATAAATATTGCCGTTTACCGTTTTAACCGGAATCGGAATCCATATCTGCATGGTGGTGTCTTTGTGGAAAATGGAAGCAGGGGCGGCATAGAGGACGATTTCTTTTCCATCGCCGGTTTCCCGTATTTTATAGTGGGTGAAAGCCTGTCCCCGGCTCTTTTCGATCCAGCAGCTGAATATCATAAACTCCTCGGATTCTCCGGTTTCCTCAGATTCCGCTGAGGCTTCCGCGCATTGGCTGCTTACCGTCATATGAAAATCTTCGATGGGGCTTCCGTATAGATAAACCTTTGCAAGCACCGCGGCTCCCGCAAGAAGAAGCACGATAAGAACCGCGGCGATAATCTTTTTTCGTCCGGTATTTCTGATTTTTTTGAGATAGTCGATTTCCGGCGGCTCGGCGGCAATCCCGGAATTTTCCCCTGTTTCCTGCGGAATCTCCCCTCGCATCGCCTCATAGGCGGCTTTGCAGTCCGGACATTCCTCCAAATGTTCCCGCACAAGTTCTCCGGTTTCCTCGCCGGTCAAATTCTCCGCGTAGGACGGCAGCAAATCTTTTATGACTGCGCATGGTATCTTGCTTGTTTTCATTCTATTTGAACCCCCTTTAAAAGCTTTTCCTTTCCGCGGTAATAGGTCACCCGCGCCCAGTTTTCCGTATGCTCCATGATCTGACCGATTTCCTTAAAGGAAAGGTCGGCTGTCAGCCGCAGATGCAGAACCTCCCTATAAGGTTCCGGCAGCCTGTGCATTGCCTGCATAAGACTGAGAGTATCCATGGCTCTCAGGGCGATATCCTCCGCGGAAGCTCCGCCCTGTGCCGCAATTTTCTTTCCCGTAATTTCGGTTTCCGGCATCGCTTTTTCCGGTTGTTTCTTCAGGCTGCGAAAATATCCCCGCAAAACATTTTGGGCAATTCCGATGAGCCATGTGGATACGCTGCTTTCTCCGTTAAAGCTGTTCAGCGACTTCACCGCCCGGTAAAAGGTTTCTTGGGTCAATTCCTCTGCCAGCATACGGTCCGCGGTTTTTGCAAGGAGAAAAGCGTAAACCGATTTTGCATGGCGGCGATA
>CAVHEY010000152.1:0-3242 GCA_963635155.1 Bacteroides stercoris | reverse complement strand
TAAGCCGGTTCTTGTCATCACCAACACCCTCGACCATGTGGTGACCGAAGAAACCGGTCGCCAGTGCGCCGCCGCCTACAAAAATAGCCGGGTAATCACGGTTACCACCGAAAATTACCACGGCTATGAGATGAGCTATAAAGCGTCTGAGTTAAAGGACTATCTTATGGGAGAAATCGTCGAATTTTTCAAAACCGAATTGTAGCAATATAAACAGCAACTGGAACAGCCACATAAATTACAGCTTCGCAAAGGGCGCGCCCTCTTATGCGTCGTCGTTCTTTTTTCCGTTTGTGTAGGCGTTGATAAATTTTGCTTTGCGCTTTGAGTACATGATCATTTGGCTGGAGTAAATTCCCTTATATCCCGACATCATGTAGCAGATGCAACAGGCAACGGCAAAATACAACATTCCCTCCGCTCCGAAAATTTCAACGGAAAGAAAAATTGAGGAGATCGGGCAGTTGGTAACGCCGCAGAACACGCAAATCAGCCCTATTGCCGCCCCGAATCCCGCGGGAATTCCCAGCAGCGGCGCAGCCACGCAGCCGAAGGTCGCTCCCACGAAAAAGGCCGGAACGATTTCTCCGCCCTTAAATCCCGCGGCAAGGGTTATAGCCGTGAAAAGAAGCTTTAGCAGAAATCCGACAGGCTCCGCCTTTCCGGCTTCCACAGCCCTTGCAATCACCTCCATGCCCACTCCGTTGTAATCCTTTGTGTCGCAAAGATAAGTCAGCCCGATTATGACAGCCCCTCCCGCAATCGCCCTAATATATGGGTTTGGAAAAATCTTAACCATGATTTTCTCCGCAAATTGTATAACGCAGCAGAAGAGGATCGAAACCATGGCGCAAAGGATTCCCAGCAAAATGACTTTGAGGAACATCTCTGGCGCGATTTCCGGTACTTTAACGCTGAATCTCACCGGCTTTGTGTCCATGGAGGTGCTGACAAAATACGCACTGAGGGAGGCGATCAGGCAGGGAACCAGTGCCACATGATAGAGGATTCCGATGCTGATTACCATTACCGCAAACACAGCCGCCGCCAGAGGCGTACCGAATATGGCGGAAAAGAACGCCGCCATTCCTGCGAGGGTGGCAATTCTCAGATCACTGTCGTCCAAATGCAGTCCCCGACCGATCCACTGACCGATGGTTCCTCCCATCTGAAGCGCCGCTCCCTCTCTGCCTGCGCTGCCACCGCAAAGATGGGTCAGCACCGTTCCCACAAAAATCGCAGGCAGTAGCATCACCGAAAGCCTTCTGCCCTTGTGAACCGCCCGTATTACATGGTCCGTGTTCAGCCCCTCGGTTTTCGTCATTTTGTAAAATCCGACTATGATGAGTCCCGCAACCGGAAGCAGCCAGAACAGCCACGGGTAAGCGTTTCGTGCGTTTTCTGCCCCCTCGATGCTGTGATGAAAAATTGCACCCAGTATGCCGCCTGCCCCGCCGATAAGCCCGGCAACCACCAGCCATTTCAAGAATGTTTTTATGTAAAGTCCCCACTCCTTTGCGAAGTTTGCGAAAGAATCTGCCAAATTAAATTTATTCATCATGCGCTTTCCTTTCTGAGAAACTGCTTGTAAAACAGCAGCCCTACGATGCTTGTCAGCACTTCCGTAACCACGAAAGTCAGCCAAAACCGGTCAAGCCCCAGCCGGGAGAATAAATATCCCAGGGGCACGAAAAGCACCACCGTCCGGATCACCGTCAGGGCAGAGCTTTTGAGGGCAGCCCCCACAGCCTGAAAAAACACCGGAAAAATCAGGGAGGTTACCATAGGGAAAAAACTGATTCCGATCAGGCGAAAGCCCACCCTGCCGATTTCGATTACCAGTGGGTCCTTTGTGAATACGCCGAGCATTTGGGTCGGTATCAGCAGGAAACACGCCGTTCCCACCGCCATGAGCAAAAGCCCGAATAGAATCGCCGTGGATAAGGTTTTCTTGCAGCGTTCCAGATTCTTTGCGGCATAGTTATAGCTGATGATGGGAACGATACAGGTTTGCATCGCCCCCAGCGGGATAAAGAAAAAGGTCTGCCATTTATAATAAAGTCCCAGTGCCGTAACCGCCTCGTCGCAAAAGCCCGACAGAATCAGATTCAGCCCCAATATGTAAAAGGTGTACGCCGACTGCATCAATATATTAGGAACGCCCAGCCGAAAGATATCCGCAATGTGCCGGGGATAGAGGCGAAGCTCCGGAGATTTGCGATAACCCTTTTTCATCACCACCAGCGCCGCCATGATTTGCCCTGTCACGGTAGCGACGGCGGCTCCCCCGATTCCCATTTCCGGAAGTCCAAGCATTCCGAAAATCAAAAGAGGATCCAGAATGATATTCGTTACCGCTCCTATAATCTGCGCAAGCATGGGTGTTTTCATGTCCCCGTTTGCCTGCAAGACCTTCGTCCATATGCTTTCCAGAAACAGTCCGAAGCTGAACACACATACGATTCTACCGTAAGTTATCACATCTTGAATCACAGCCGCAGAATTTGTGGACATTCTGGCATAGAATGGCATCATTCCGTAGCAAATTCCGGCGAATAAAGCCCACATTATGATTGCAAGAGGCGCTCCCACTCCCGCATACTCGTCCGCCTTTTGCTTTTTGCCGGCGCCAAGCTTCGCCGCCATCACCGTGTTGATCCCCACTCCGGTTCCCACCGCAAAGGCAATCATCAAAAGCTGCACCGGATAGATGATCGAAAGTGCCGTCAGCCCCGAAGCCGAATATCGCCCCACGAAAAAGCTGTCCACGATATTATAAAGCGCCTGAATCAGCTGCGCCAGCATTACCGGCGGCGCGAGCCTAAGCAGGATTTTGCTGATTTTTTCCGTTCCGAACAAATCTGTTTGCACTACCCCTTGTTCCATCTTGTCTACCTCGTTTTCTGTCTAATCTCTAATCGCCTGCTATAATATAGTCGCTTATGAGCTGTTTGTCAATCGGATACGGACAGATTTCAGAAAAAAAGTCGGCGGGCGTGGTTCCTTTGCCGTTTATTTTTGCCCCACAAATGCAAAGACTACGCTCAGCGGGTCAATTCCGCCGAACGCAGCCTCCTTCGATTCTGTATTTTAAATTTCGCAATCCGGATTTCGCAGCTCTGCTTACAGCTCCGCGACTTCGCTTAGGGTTAGCCCTGTAAGTTTTGCGATGAGTTCCTTTGCCATGCCTTCTTTGAGCATTCCTTTTGCAATCTCGCGCTTTTCTTGCGCCGCGCCGGACT
>CAVHEY010000151.1:0-3312 GCA_963635155.1 Bacteroides stercoris | reverse complement strand
TTGACGTAATCGCAAAGAACACAGGGCTAAGCCTGAGCGAAGTCGCGGAGCTTTAGCCCACCGCCTTTTATAAGGCGCAGTTTCAAGTGTGCAACGGAAAGAGCAAGATTGTTACGGCAAAAAACACATACAGACGCGGAGGTTCGCCCGAAAAATACGGCGAGCTTTCGCATTTTTGTTGTTTCTTTCCGGAAAATCAAGTATACTGGTGTATAAGCAAAATAAAAAACACGGTAAGGAAACAGAAATGAGCAAGGCAGATAAACTATTTGTAAATATGTGCGAGAAAATTCTCGCAGAGGGCTTTTCCACAGAGGGGGAAACAGTTCGCGCCCGCTGGGAAGACGGCTCGCCGGCGTATACGATCAAAACCTTCGGAGTCGTAAATCGATATGACCTTTCCGAGGAATTTCCGGCGCTGACCCTAAGACCTACGGCAATCAAATCCGCAACGGACGAAATTCTCTGGATCTGGCAGAGAAAATCCAATAATATCCATGATTTAAAGCCCCACATCTGGGACGAGTGGGCGGACGAAAAGGGCTCCATCGGCAAGGCATACGGCTATCAAATGGCGAAGAAATACAAATTCGCCCAAGGGGAAATGGATCAGGTGGATAATGTGCTTTGGCAGCTCAAAAATCAGCCCCAGTCCAGACGAATCATGACAAACATATACAATTTTGAAGATTTGTCCGAAATGAATCTGGAACCCTGCGCTTACAGCATGACCTTTAATGTGACGGGGAACAAACTGAACGCAATTCTGAACCAGCGCTCCCAGGATATCTTGGCGGCAAACAACTGGAATGTGGTGCAATATTCGATTCTGCTGATGATGTTTGCCCAGGTAAGCGGGCTTGTGCCCGGGGAACTGGTCCATGTGATCTCAGACGCCCACATATACAATAAGCATATCCCCGTAATCGAAGAACTCATAAAAAGACCACAGTATCCGGCTCCGAAGGTAAGGCTGAACCCGGAAATCAGGGATTTCTACGAATTCACCACAGCAGATATCACGGTAGAGGACTACGAGGCGGGACCGCAGGTCAAAAACATACCCATCGCAATTTAACGATTCGGTTGAAATTTCAACGAAAATTTCCCTTGACAGAAAGGAAAAAGACAAAAGATGAACTTAATCGCAGCCGCAGATGAAAACTGGGGCATCGGAAAAGACGGAGGACTTCTGGTTCACCTACCGGGGGACCTGAGATATTTTAAGGAAAAGACAAAGGGCAAAGTCGTTGTCATGGGCCGGACAACCCTCGAAAGCCTGCCGGGGGCAAAGCCACTGCCTAACCGGACGAATATAGTCTTGACCCGGGACGAGAGCTTCCGAAAAGAGGGCTGTATCGTCGTCCATAGCATGGAGCAGCTCCTCGACGAATGTGCAAACTACGACCCGGAAGACGTGATGATCATCGGCGGCGAACAGATATATATGCAGCTCATCAGGCAGTGCGAAAGGCTTTTTATCACAAAAATTTTCGGTGACTTCAACGCGGATAAGCACCTTATGAATATTGATAAAATGCGGAGCTTCGAGCTTGTTTGGGAAAGCGATGTAATGAACGAAAACGGGATAAGCTATCAATTTCTCGAATATCGCAAGAAAGCGTAAAATGCGCAAAATCAGGAGAGCAAAATGGCAAAAGTAAAGAACAAGAGAGAAAATCACGCTACCAAGCGGGGGACCTACGGCTACGGATACGGTCCGAAAAATCAGAACGAGGGTCAAAGCCAGACAGGGCAAAAAAAGCCGGCGGCAAGGCGCGCCCCTTCGGGAAGCGGAAGAAAAGATACCGCCGGAAACGGAAAAGCAGGGGGCACTTTCGCCTTTGCGGAAAATGCGGAAAGAAACGAAAACATCATCGTGGGCAGAAATCCGGTGACAGAAGCCCTGAAAAGCGGCAGAGAAATCGATAAACTGGTGGTAAGCAGCGTAGAAGGCTCCATGATAAAAATACTGGCAATGGCAAAGGAAAAGGGCATTCCGGTGATGAAAGCCGAAAAGGCTGGGCTGGACAGAATCGCACCGGGGCAGGCGCACCAGGGCGTAGCCGCCTACATCAGTCCCTACGAATACGCAGAACTGGAAGATATTTTTGCAAAAGCCGCCGAAAACAAGGAAGAACCTTTCATCATCATATTGGATAATCTGGAAGATCCCCACAATCTGGGCGCGATTATGCGAACCGCAGAATGCGCAGGCGCCCACGGCATCATTATTCCCAAGCGCAGAGCCTGCGGACTCACGGAAACCGTAGCAAAGGCATCGGCGGGAGCCATCGAATATATGCCTTGCGTAAAGGTTACCAACATCGCCCAGACCATCGACGAACTCAAAGAAAAAGGGATTTGGGTAGCGGCTTGCGACATGGGCGGCACAGAATACTACAAAGCCGACCTAAAAGGCAAACTCGCCGTTGTCATCGGCAGCGAGGGCTTTGGCATAAGCAAACTGGTTCGCGAAAAGTGCGATTTCGTCGTTTCCATGCCGATGGTAGGGAAGATAACTTCCCTGAATGCCTCAAACGCCGCCGCGGTGATTATGTATGAAGTCAGGAAACAAAGAGATGGAAAATAACACGGTGCATATCCTTACCGATGAGCAGCTTGTGAAAATGGCGCAGGAAGGCAGCAAGACGGCGGAGGAAATGCTGATCGAAAAGTACAAAGGCATAGCAAAGGGCAAGGCGAAGGTCTACTATATCGTCGGCGCCGAAGCCGAAGACGTGGTTCAGGAGGGCATGATCGGATTATTTAAGGCAATCCGAAACTACGATCCCGACCGGGAGACTTCCTTTAAGACCTACGCGGACACCTGCGTCAACAGTCAGATCATCACGGCCATAAAAAGCGCTAACCGGAAGAAACATCAGCCCTTAAACGAGTCCCTGTCCCTCAGCAAAACCGTGGTAGAAGGGGGCTGGGAAACCACGATGGAAAATCTTATCCGGGACAGCGAAGAAAACAATCCCGAAGCGCTTACCCTGATAAAAGAAGTACTGGACTGCCTCAAAGCGCAGGACAGCGGGCTTTTCAGCGACTTTGAGCAGAAGGTGTGGAGCGAGAAGCTAAAGGGACGCTCGTACCTTGAAATCGCCCACTCGCTGAAAAAATCGCCAAAATCCATTGACAACGCCTTGCAGAGAATCAAGAAAAAAGTATTGCAATATTTGCAGGAATAGGCGAAAAAAATGCTTTACAAACCCGGTTCCCCTGTGCTATAATAACGGAGCGACAAGAAGTATGCTGTTGTAGCTCAGTAGGTAGAGCACTTCCTTGGTAAGGAAGAGGTTCGGC
>CAVHEY010000150.1:0-3322 GCA_963635155.1 Bacteroides stercoris | reverse complement strand
TTGTCCTTTCCGCCGGCAAACCCTATCTGCCTAGGGACGAGAGAAATCTTGCCTATAAGGCGGCGCAGCTTATGGCGGAAAAAGCAAATTGGCGAGGCAAGCTTAAAATACAGATAAGGAAGAATATTCCCGTTGCCGCGGGACTGGGGGGCGGAAGCTCCAACGCCGCGGCGGTGATTACCGCCCTAAACCGCATTTGGAACATGGGGCTTAACACCTGGCAGCTATGCGAAATCGGAGAGAAGCTGGGGGCGGACGTGCCGTTTCTGGTGCTGGTTCATAACACGCGATACGAATGCGCTTTCTGCCAAGGGACAGGAGAGAAGATGACCGCCCTGAGGCGGGGTATGCGAAAGCATATTGTACTTGCAAAGCCGGCTATGGGAGTGTCCACCAGAGAAGTCTTCAGCAAAATTGATTCCTGCGAGCACAAGACCAAACCGGATATCGACGCTTTGCTGCGAGGTCTTAAGGACGGAGACGACGAAAAGGTATTTGCCGGAATGGCGAACATACTCGAAGATTATACCCTCAGCCGTTATGAGCAGGTGCGAAAGCTCAAGGAACGAATGCAGAAAACCGAGGGTGTCAAAAAGGTTTTGATGAGCGGCAGCGGTCCAACCGTTTTCGCGATTTATGAAACATACAGAGATTCGAAGCGGGCTTGTCTTGCGCTTCGAGAACAGGGGTACGAGGCTTATTGGACCCGGACGACGCGAGGTATGGAAATCGGAGGAAAGAAAAATGCTGAATTTTGATTTACAGAATCACAGACCTTTAAGGGAAATCGTATACGAGGAGTTAAAAAGACAAATCATGATCGGTGAAATTCCTCCGGGAACCCGCATGATGGAAGTTGAACTTGCAGAGGATATGGGGGTGAGCCGCACGCCCATAAGAGAAGCAATCCGAAAACTCGAAAAAGAGGGCTTGGTGAGTATCGAGCCGAGAAGAGGCGCCTATGCGTCGGACATTTCCATCAAGGACATGGTGGACGTTTTGGAAGTCCGGGAGTTTTTGGAGGGCATGGCTGCGGGGCTTGCCGCGAAAAAAATTACTTCGGAGGAAGCCGATAAAATCCGAGCGGCGAATTTGGCATACAAAAAAGCCGTGGAGTCCGGCAATACCGAAGAAATCATCAAGGAAGATGAAATTTTCCACAAGCTGATTGTCGATTGCAGCCGGAACAAAACCTTGATTCAGATGATTAACCAGGTTCAGGAGCTTGCCCTGAGATTCCGATACATTTACTACGAAGATTTTTCAAGATACAAGAATATGCCTTATGAGCATCAGGAAATTTTCGACGCTATCATGACCGGCGACACCGAGATTGCAAGAGAAAAAGCGGACGCCCATGTTCTCAGGCTGAAAGAATTTGTGGTGAAACAGGGCGAAAAGATCGTAAAAGGGCAAAATGCGTAGCGCCCCGGGAAGATAACGAAGAGACAATCATGACAAGAGATAACCATGACGACGAAAGAGAGCTTAGACTCTCTTTTTTTTGCCTTGTTTGCCTTTGCGTCGGCACCCTATTTTGAAGGGCAAGAGGAAAAGCTGTGAATAAAAGAAACCCCCGCCGAATAAATTGTAGCAAGACCAAGTTCGGAAAGGGGAAAAACAATGACAGTTGAAAAGGAAATACCGGATTATGCGATGCTGCCTGCGAAGGAAATGGAAGAAACTCTGCTGACTCCCGTTACCAAGGGCGCCGTTTATTCGCCGATGCAGGTGACAAATATAAGCGAAAAACCAAAGACGACCATTACCATTGAAGAGGACGTTCTTGTGCCGGACACAAAGCCGGATCTGGCGGAAATCTTAGCGTCGGGCGGCAAGGCGCGGCTGTCCTCCAGAGAAATAAGCCGGCAGGCAAAGGCAGAGGAGTCCGTCAGCCTCTCCGGGGATATCGAGCTGGAAACCCTTTATTTGCCGGAAAAGCCGGAGCCTTCCTGTGGCGAAATCCTATCGGTACAGACCAGAATCCCGTTTAAGGAGCAGTGGCATATCAAGCTGGAACCGGAGGCGTACCTGATTTTGGAATGTGAAATCGAAAAAATCGAGTACATGGTAATCAACGAGAGAAAATATCGGGTCAAAATCCTCCTTGCAATCTATGCGCGGGAATATGCGGAAAATAAAATCGACATTTTCGAGGGAATAACAGGGGAGGAAATCCAGACCCGCAAAGAAAAAATAGAAATAAGCAATGTGGCGCTTCGCCAAAAGGACTCCCTCACAATCTGCGAAAATATCGAGATAAAAGACGAATGTAAGATCGAAAACATCTTGAAACAGGACATTTGCGTCATGGAAAACTACAAACAGGTGACGGGGGAAAAGGCGATAATCAACGGTTTTATCCTCGTGAATGTTCTGTATTCGGCGGTGTGCGAGGAGGGAGCTGCGGAAGCTTGCCAGCTTCGGCAAGTGGCAGAAAAGATTGAATTTACCCAGTTTATCCCGATTCGACATATCGAGGACAGCGGAAGCTGCGTTTATTTCGATGGGAACGACCTGAAGGTAAAGCTGGTGCAGGACGAGGAGGCGGGGGAAACGCTGCGAGTCGAGGGGGAACTGGTTACCTATATCGAAATCTATCAAAATACAGAAAAAGAAATCATTACGGACGCTTATCACCGGGAGAAGGATTTTGTCTGCGATTTCAAGGACGAACACGGCAGAAGCATGGTGGGAAGCGTGACGGGGGAATCCTCTACCCGCGAAATTATTTCCCCGGAAAACCTAAGCGCGGACATCGAAAAGATACTATACACAAAGGCGGATATAAGCGAATGCAATAGCCTTGCGGAGACGGGCAAAATCCTAACCGAGGGAAAAATCGGCGTAAATATGATATGCCGCCTGCACGGAAGCGAAGAGGGGGAACCGGGGCGTATCGTTTCGCTGAAGGAAGAAGTACCCTTCCGAATCGTCACCGCAGCCCCTCAGCTTATGGGCGGCGAAATCATCTGCCACCGCCTGTGCATCAAGGATTTTTGGGCGGAAAAGATTAACGGCAAGCAGATCGAATTTAATGCCACGATGGTTATAAACGCGCAGATTATGCGGGACGTCCCGTTCAAAGTTCCTGCAAACCCCGCCTTTGAGGAAAAAATCGGAGGAGAGGAAAAATCAAAGATGACCGTGTACATCGCCGGAACAGGCGACAGCCTGTGGAGCATAGCAAAGAAATTTAAAACCACCACGGCGGCGATTATGGACATCAACGAGCTGGGGGAGGAGGAAGTCTTTTCCGGGGAAAAATTGCTGATTTTAAAGTAAAATTTAAGAGCGAGCCCAGCAAAAACGAATCGGCAGA
>CAVHEY010000149.1:0-3346 GCA_963635155.1 Bacteroides stercoris | reverse complement strand
ATCTTACTCTTCCACCTCTATCCCTTCGAGGATCTTCTCTACCGAACGGGACTTAGGATCCAGCCTCTTTTCCACCATGCCGACGAGCCGGGTCAGGATTCCGGAGATCGCAAAGTAGATGATCGCCGTAAAAATCAGAGCAAAGAAGGCCTGATAGGTACGGGCCCGCACCAGGTCGGAGATTTTCGTCAGATCCTGAATGGCGATATAGCCCGCCACCGAGGTTTCCTTAATCAGCGTGACAACCTCGCCCTTGTAGATCGGCAGGAAGTGCTTTGCCGCCTGAGGCAGCAGGATCTTGAAAAAGCTCTGGTTATTGCTGTAGCCCATGGCGGTTGCGGCTTCATACTGCCCGTTTCCGATTGCGCCGAAGCCCACCGAGAGCATATCATACATGGCACAGGCAAAGATCATCGTAAAGCCGATAATCGCAACGATGGTGCCGCTCAGTCTGGTGGAGCCGAAGACGATGTAGTAGAGAATCATCAGAAGCAATACCGTCGGCATACCTTGAATCAGCCAAAGCATGGCATTTGTGGCACCGTTAATGACCGGGTTTCCTCTGCGGCAGAGCATAAAGACCGCGAAGCCGATAATGGTTCCCAGAATGATGGAGCTCAGGGTGATAAGCAGCGTAATACCTGCACCGGAGGCAAAGAGCTTCCAGCGGCTTTCCTTGATGAAGGTATTTTCAAAATTGTCCTTCATGCGCTCCCAGAAACCGGTCTGCTCATCGGCTTGTCCCGGCACGACCATGAAAATATCGCAGCTGTAATAAACATCTGAAAGGCAGGCGTTGGCATCTCTTTCATCGCTGAGTATGATGTTCATGCCGATGTCGTATTTGCCGGATTCCGCCCCCGGAGCGATGGATTCAAATGCCACCCGCTGGATATTCGGCGTATAGCCGTATTCCCGGCAGAACCGAAAGATGAAATCCACATCGTAGCCGCTGTCCCCCTCTTCGTTGACATAGGAAAAGGGTTCATAGCCGCCCTCGCAGGCGATAGTCAGTTCTCCGTTTTCGCCGGTGAAGCCGCCCTGCTCGGTTTTGCTGGTTTCCGCGTCAAAATCCTTGACCCAGTAGTCGTACATTTCGTCCAGCATACCGTCTCCGTTTGGACCGTGGTTAGCGATAAATTCGTTGATCTGCGATAGGAGCGTTTCCTGCTTTTCGTTGTTACCGATGATGACAGCCGCTTCACAGATCCCGGCACTTTCTTTCATTGCCGTAAGCTCCGGATGGGCTGCCACCGTAGCGTAATAGCCCACCTCCTCGATGAGGTAAGCGTCGATTTTCTGCGAGTTCAAAGCCAGAATCATGTCCTGGGGCATGGTAAAATACTGAATTTCCGCATCCGGACATTTGTCCGCGATATGGGTTTCGTAAAGGCATCCGGTCTGCACGCCGATCTTCTTTCCGTTCAGGTCAGCGATGGTCTGATATTCCTCTGCATAAGCAGTGGACAGGGCGCCGGTAAGCAGCAGGCTGATTACAAACAGCATCAGAAGGACGGACGCATAGCTTTTCGTTGTTCTGTTGTTTTTCATAGATTTATGCTTCCTCCCATCTGAAATTGATTTGAATTAGGTTATTGTAAATGCCGAAGGGCGGTTTGATTATTTGGTCGATCATTTCGGTGGTGGGCGCTTCGAGCATTTCCAGGAACAATTCGTTGTCCGAATCCGTCGGGTCATGATGCTCGCCTTGATAGCGAATACTGAGGGTGAGCAGATCCAGCTTCTCCGAATAATCGACACGAACCAAAACCTGCGGCTGATCCGTCATTTCCATGATATTGTTGACAACGATTTCTTCCAGTGCGATTTGCAGGTCGCTGATTCTCTCGTTTTCAATCAGGAGCTTTTCCGCATATTGTTGCAGCTCGTCATAAGCCTCGGTAAAGTCGTAGTCGACGGTTTCAATCTTATAGGTCAGGGAAGTGAGGCGTTTGATGAACTTAATGGTATTCGGCTTTTGCGGATGCTCGAAAATCTCTTTGGGAGTGCCTTCCTCATAGATGCCGCCCTCGTCCATGAAAAATACGCGGTTGGCGATTTTTCGCGCGAAATCCATTTCGTGGGTTACGATCATCATTGTGATGCCGGATTTTGCCAGCATACGAATAACGGCTTGAACTTCTCCGATCATACCCGGGTCTAAGGCACTGGTGGGTTCGTCGAAGAGGATAATGTCCGGATCCATGGCAAGGGTTCTGGCGATGGCAATACGCTGCTGCTGCCCTCCTGAAAGGTCCTCCGGATAATTGAACGCCTTGGAACTGAGACCGACGGTATTCAAAAGGGACATTGCTTTGTCATAGGCTTCCTGTCGAGAACGCCCCAGAAGGGTGACCTGAGGATTCATGATGTTTTCAATGACCGTCAGATGCCCGAACAAATTGAAGGACTGGAATACCATGCCCATTTTTTTACGAATCTCGTTGAGGTCGCAGTTGCCGTCGTTGATGACCTGTCCGTCCACGATAATTTCACCGGAAGTCGGGGTTTCCAACATATTGATACATCGCAGCAGGGTGGATTTGCCGGTACCGGAGGGTCCGATTACGGAAATCACATCACCGGAGTTAATGGTAACATTGACATCTTCCAAAGGAGTAATGTCTTCAAATTCTTTTCTTAGGTGTCTGAGTTCAATCATTTTGTCCTATTGCGCCTCCCTGTTGATTGATGCATTTCGATTCAGTATACAACAGAATTCGACATTCCGCAATGAAAAAATAGGAATTTTTTCTTGACGTAATCTTGGCGCCGAGAATGTTGACTTTGACTGACAAAATGTGATAAAGTAGCGACGTTATTATATGAGGCATTAAAGGAGACAAATTTAGATGAATGAGGTTATTGCTATCATTGTTTTTGTAGTGGTGATCGTCGCGATTATGACAGAAAAAGTGCACAGAAGTGCGGCGGCTCTTGCAGGGGCTGTCGCTTTGCTTTTAACCAATGTTTTGAGCATAGACGCGGCGATTGGCTATATCGATTTTAACACCATCGGCGTCCTCATCGGCATGATGCTGTTCGTGGCGGTGGTAAAAAATTCGGGAATGTTCGAATACATCGCCATAAAGGCGGCAAAGCTGGCTCACGGCGACCCTTGGAAGATCATGGTGGCGTTCATTTTGATAACCGCGGGACTTTCGGCTTTCTTGGATAACGTAACCACGGTTTTGCTGGTAGGACCGATGACGATAACCATCGCCAGAATCCTTGAAGTAAATCCGGTTCCGTTCCTGATTACGCAAATTATGGCGTCCAATATCGGCGGTACGGCGACCCTGATCGGTGACCCGCCGAATATCATGATCGGAAGCGCTGCGGGGCT
>CAVHEY010000148.1:0-3359 GCA_963635155.1 Bacteroides stercoris | reverse complement strand
GGCATTGCCGGAGGCACAGGCTGCGGCAAAAGCACGATGATAAAGAGAATCAAAGAAGAATTCAGCGAAAAAATCACCATCATCAGCCATGATTTTTATTACAAGCAGCATAACGATATTCCCTTTGAAGAGCGAAAGCTCCTAAACTACGACCACCCCAATGCCTTTGACACGGATTTGATGATGGAACATATCCGGAAGCTTGCTCAGGGAGAGAGCATCGAAAGACCGGTGTACGACTTTACCATACACAATCGGATCGACGAAACGGTTACGGTGCGTCCCGCCAAGGTCATCATCGTTGAGGGAATCCTGATCTTCGAATGCAAGGAACTGCGGGATTTGTTTGATATCAAGGTGTTCATCGATACGGACGCAGATGTGCGGATTATCCGGCGAATAATCCGGGACGTAAACGAAAGAGGGCGTACCCTCGATTCCGTGGTAAATCAGTATCTCAACACGGTCAAGCCCATGCACGAAGAATTTGTGGAACCGAGCAAGAAATTTGCGGACATCATCATTCCGGAGGGTGGCTACAATGAGGTGGCTCTGGAAATGCTGAATGAGCGAATCCATGCGCTGCTGGGCGCCGGCGAATAAGCAGCAGCTGAAAAACCGCAGGCTGAAAAACCGCAGGGCGATTGCCTGCGCTACATTTCGGCGATTATCGAGCCGATGTCCGTCAGGGGATAATCCTTGAAATATACGCAGGAAAGCCCCTTCGATTCGATAAAGGCGCAGATTTTAGGAAAATCTGGGTGGGCGGAAAGGTCACCGTTAAACAGGATTTCCCTTCCGATTCGTCCGCTTGCACCGCCGAGAAACCCGTAGGAATATCCGGGGAGCAGGACATTCTTCGGAGCGATTTTCAATACGGAAAGCCCTGCGGAAACACAGGCTTTTTCGATGCCTGCGTCGGAAGTGATGATGGAAGTTTCATCGACACAGACAATATTGCACTTTGTATACCCCTGGGGAACGGAAACGGGAAGCAGGGGCTTTTTTTCGCCCTCATAGACCTCCGTGGCGGCTCTGAGAAGCTCCGGGGCGGTGTATTTGAGATTATGGATAAAGTACCGCCCGGTACAGCAGGCATTGTACAAACTGTCTCCGGGATATGCGCTGCCGAGCCTTCTGGCATCGCCCCGAAAGACCGGAGCGGAGTCCTCACAGCCCAGCTTACATAAGAGGATATCCGCATGATAAGCGATGGGACCGGGGACAGAGGAAACAGCCTCGGTGAAACAAATTTCAAAGCCTTTTTCTTTCAGATATTCGATTAAGGGCTTGCCGGCAAGGGGCGAAAGAGAAACCTTTTTCATAAAATTTTACCTCGTTTGGTTTTATATCATTTCATTTTACTTTACTTTTTTGAAAGCGCATAGATGATATGCCCGATTTCGGCGATAAAAACCCGTTTTTTCGCAAGGTCTTTGAGGGAAAGCATACCCACCAGCTTTTCGTTTTCCAGAACCGGCAGCCTGCGGACGCCTTTTTGGGACATGAGCAGTGCAGCCTCGTGAATATCCGCTTTGGCATCGGCGCAGAAAACCTCACGGGTCATGAGGGACTGTACGTCGCAGCTTCCAAAATCCGCGGAGGTCTCCGAACCAAAACCCCCTCGCATGAGAATATCCCTGTCGGTAATCACCCCAAGCACGTGCTTTTGAACGTCGCACACCGGCACGATTCCGGTGCTTTCGCTGCGCATGATTTTCACGGCAGTAGCGACGGTATCGCAAGGACTGACAAAGGAAACCGACGTTGTCATCAAATCTTTTACCAGCATAGGCAAACCTCCCGTTAATAGCTTTCAAAAAAACGGAGATTTTATGCACGCCTCATAAGGCTTTAAATGTTTTTCACCCGGTCGAGACTCCAGAACGTCTTTGTAAAGAGGAGCAAAAGCGCGTAGATTTCCAGTCTTCCGGCAATCATGAGGAAGGACAGGAATATCTGCGAAAAAGCGTTAAATATTCCGAAGTTTCCGCCGGCGCCGACTTTTCCGAGAGCCATACCCGTATTGGTAAAAAGCCCTAGCGCCGCAGAAAGGGTCGTTTCCATGTCCAGATTATTCAGGGATAATACCAGGGCGGACAGGAAAAAGACCCCGAAGAACAAAATGATATGGGAAGTAATTCCGGAAACCTTTTGCGCAGGCACCGCCTCCCCGTTTACGATAACCGCCTTTACCGAATTCGGATGAATCTGCTTAAAAATGCTGCGGCGAATCAGCTTAAAAAGAACCACGATGCGGACAACTTTCAGGGAACCGGAGGTTGACATGGAGCAGCCGCCGATAAAGAGCAGCGTAAAAAGCGTTACCACGGCGAAGGTCGGCCATTTGGTATAATCGCACACAAAGTAGCCGGAAGTAGATATGAAGGAAATTACCTGACAAAGCCCGTCTTTCATAGCTTGCCAGAGGCTGGAATATGTGCCGCTGATCCGAAGAGAAAGGGCAATCAAAAACGTGGCTGCCATGATGATCATACCGAAGGCGCGCACCTCCACATTGCGGAAAAGCATCTCCGGCTTTCCGTGAAGGACAAAGTAAAACAAAGTATAATTAAGGGAAGACAGCAGCGTGAAAATCATGATCACGCATCTGACGTAAGGCAGGGCAAAATACGCCTCATTTTCCGAGGTAATGAGAAGCCCGCCGGTACTTACGCTGCTAAAGGTGTTTACCAGCGCGTCGAAAAATCCCATAGGACTTAGGGAGAGCAATAGGAACTCCGCCAGAGAAAATACGACATAGGTGAGATAGAGGAATTTTCCCGTATCCGAAAACTTTGCCCCCACCTTAACAAGACCGGGTCCCGTGGACTCTGCCGAGGCAATGGACTGCCCGCTGATTCCCAGAGCAGGGAAAACCGACACCAGCAGAACGAGAATTCCCATTCCTCCCAGCCAGTTGGAAACCGCTTGCCAAAGCAGAAGCGCCCTCGGCATGGTGTCGAAGTCAAAGGCGGTGCAGCCGGTGGTGGAAAATCCCGCCACGGATTCAAAGAAGCTTCCCGCAAAGGAATAGCCCTGCCCGCTGAAGTAAAAAGGAAACGCCCCGATGAGAGAGCAAAGAATCCAGCTCAGACAGGCGATGAGATAGCCCTCATGGATACGCAGATGGATTTTGTCGAATTTGAGCAGGGTCAAAATGACGAAGCCCGGACAAATGCAAAAAAGCCCCGTCACAAACAGCGAAGAAGCCGCGCCCCATTCCTCAAAATACATGGCGGCAGCCGTACAAGGCACCATGGCGATTCCCTCGATCAAGGTCAATATTCCCAATGTCTTAATTAAAACTTTAACATTAATACTGATATGCATAACAACCTCTACTTAGCTTTGTTCGG
>CAVHEY010000147.1:0-3394 GCA_963635155.1 Bacteroides stercoris | reverse complement strand
GGCTTTCGCTCACCAGGGTTTCCAAATTGCCGATCACGATGTCGCCCTCGTCGAAAATCTGCTTCACGTATTTGAAGGTGGGGGTGAAATCGAATTTTTCACCGTCGAAGGCTTTTAGCTGTTGCATGGGCTGGCACATCAGGTCGCCGGTGAGCATAATCGTAAGCCTTGCTGGCTCGGCTGCTTCCTTATCCTCTGCCGAATCCTTGGTAGTTTCCTTTTGCGTCTCGGCGGCGGTTACCTGAGCTTTGGTGGCAGCGGTTCCCTGCGCTTCCGCCTGCACGTCCCTTTGCGCTTCCGCCTGCTGCGCCGCTCCCTGCGCTTCCGCCGCAAAGGTCTCCGGCGCAAACAGGAACGCCCCGCAGAAGATCAGCAAAAATACCAGCAAGAAAGTTTTTCTTCTTAAATTCCCCAATTTATCCAATTTGTTTCCCCATTTCTGTTCTCTTATAAGATTTAAATTTGTTTTCCGGTAAAATTCAAAATTTCAGTAGATTCTATTCTATCATAACAGGCGAATTTTGTCACCAATTGTCGAAATTATCTGCAAAAAAACTTTTCAAACTTTTCCCTCCGGTCGCAAAATTATCTTGCGAAAAGCCTTGAATAAATCGGTATTTTGGTATACAATAATCAGTAATATTTTTGTTAGAGAAACTTTAGACATACAAACGAAAAAGGAAGAAAAAAGGAGAAAGAGAGGAAAAAATGGCGTTTTACTTCGAAGAACCATCAAGAACATTTAACGAGTATCTTTTAGTGCCGGGATATTCCGGCAAGGACTGCCGCGTCGAAGCGGTTTCCCTGCAAACTCCGGTGACAAAATTCAAGGCGGGCAAGCAGCCCGAAATCACGATGAACATTCCATTAGTTTCTGCTGTAATGCAGGCCGTTTCAGATGATAAGATGGCGGTCGCGCTTGCAAAGGAAGGTGGAATTTCTTTTATATTTGGCTCCCAATCCATCGAAAAGCAGGCGGAAATGGTAAGCCGAGTAAAGACCCACAAGGCGGGTTTTGTAACCAGCGACTCCAACCTCAGACCGGACCAGACGCTGCGGGACGTGCTTGAACTCAAGGCGCTCAAGGGTCACAGCACCATCGCCATCACCGACGACGGCACCCCGGAGGGCAAAATCCTCGGACTTGTCACCAGCAGAGACTACCGAATTTCGAGAATGGAAATGGATACTCCCATCAGCCGGTTTATGACGCCATTTGACAAGCTGGTTTACGGCAAAGCAGGAATTTCCCTCAGCGAAGCCAACGATATCCTTTGGGACAACAAGCTGAACGCCCTGCCGATTATCGACGAAAATCAGAGGCTCACCCACTTCGTTTTCCGCAAGGACTACGATTCCCACAAGGACAATCCCAACGAGCTTTTGGACGAACACAAGAGATATGTGGTAGGAGCAGGCGTAAATACCAGGGACTACGAGGAAAGGATTCCGGCGCTGGTGGAGGCAGGGGTTGACGTACTCTGCATCGACAGCTCCGAGGGCTACAGCGAATGGCAGGCAGATACGATCCGTTGGGTTCGGGAAAAATACGGCGACAGCGTGAAAATCGGCGCAGGAAATGTGGTTGACGGCGATGGCTTCCGCTATCTTGCGGATATGGGCGCCGACTTTGTAAAAATCGGCATCGGCGGCGGCTCCATCTGTATCACCCGGGAGCAAAAGGGTATCGGACGGGGACAGGCAACGGCGGTTATCGAGGTTGCCGCGGCTCGGGACGAATATTTCAAGGAGACGGGAATTTACGTTCCTATCTGCTCCGACGGCGGCATCGTTTACGACCATCATATGACCCTTGCCCTGGCCATGGGGGCGGACTTCATCATGCTGGGCAGATATTTTGCCAGATTTGACGAATCACCGACAAATAAATTGAATATAAACGGAAATTATGTAAAAGAATATTGGGGCGAGGGTTCAAACCGCGCCAGAAACTGGCAGAGATACGACCTTGGCGGCGACCCACGCATGAAATTTGAAGAGGGCGTGGATTCCTACGTTCCGTACGCAGGATCTCTCCACGATAACGTAAATCTTTCCCTTACAAAAGTAAAATCAACGATGTGCAACTGCGGCGCTCTTTCCATCAAGGAGCTTCAGTCAAAGGCGAAGCTTACCCTTGTTTCCGCCACGTCCATTGTGGAGGGCGGCGCCCACGACGTAATCCTGAAAGATGCCTCCGGAAATGTGATTAAATAGCCGCGTTTGGACGGAGGAAATGAAAACCAAGGGAGAAAAACTATGAGAGAAAATATTATTGTTTTGGACTTCGGCGGGCAGTACAATCAGCTCATTGCCCGCAGGGTTCGGGAATGTAATGTATATTGCGAGGTGCACCCTTACACGATTTCACTGGATAAGCTGAAAGAGATGGCACCGGCGGGAATCATCCTGACGGGAGGACCCAACAGCGTGTACGGCGAGGACTCTCCCCAGTGCAATCCGGAAATTTTCAGGATTGGGATTCCGGTGCTGGGAATTTGTTATGGTGCACAGCTTCTTGCCTATCAGCTGGGAGGCAAGGTGGCAACGGCTCCGGTGAGTGAATACGGCAGAACCGAGGTTACCATCGACGACCGCAGCGGTCTGCTGGAAGGACTGGGCGAAGGAGATGCCGAGGCTACCGGCAGTCAAATTTCGGGAAATACCATCATGTGGATGAGCCACACGGACTATATAAAGGATATGCCGAAGGGCTTCAAGGCGACCGCCCACACCCCGGTTTGTCCGGTTGCGGCAATGGAAAATCCTGCGGCAGGCTTTTATGCCACTCAGTTCCACCCGGAGGTTATGCACTCTGCGGAGGGCTTCAGACTTTTGCAGAACTTCGTACTGAAGATTTGCGGCTGCAAGGGCGACTGGAAGATGGACAGCTTTGTGGAAACCACCATCCGTGAGATTCGCGAAAAGGTTGGCGATGGCAAGGTGCTTTGTGCCCTTTCCGGGGGCGTGGATTCGTCGGTGGCGGCGGTGCTGCTCTCAAAGGCAGTAGGCAAGCAGCTCACCTGCGTTTTCGTTGACCACGGGCTTCTTCGCAAAAACGAGGGGGACGAGGTGGAGGCTGTCTTTGGGCCGGAGGGGCCTTACGACCTGAACTTTATCCGGGTAAACGCCCAGGAACGCTTCTATTCAAAGCTGGCGGGGGTAACGGAGCCGGAGCGGAAGAGAAAGATTATCGGCGAAGAATTTATTCGGGTTTTTGAAGAGGAAGCCAAGAAAATCGGCGCCGTTGACTATTTGGTGCAGGGGACCATATATCCCGATGTCATCGAGTCCGGACTGGGCAAGTCCGCGGTTATCAAGTCCCACCACAATGTAGGCGGGCTTCCGGATTATGTTGATTTTAAGGAAATTATAGAGCCGCTGCGTATGCTGT
>CAVHEY010000146.1:0-3461 GCA_963635155.1 Bacteroides stercoris | reverse complement strand
AGCCAATCCTTTGTCTCCCGTCCACCGCAAGACACGGCGCAGTTTCCAGAATCGTGCCGACCCTGGCACCGGGAACTCCGGTTTCCACACCGAGATGCGACGTACACTGGGTAGTAACCGAATACGGCGCGGTGAACCTCTTCGGCAAGAGCCTTGCCCAGAGAGGAGACGCCCTCATCGAAATCGCACACCCTGACTTCAGAGACAAGCTCCAGGACGACTGGGACGAGATCTGGAGAAAGATGGGCAGCAAATAAGCAAAGAAAGGCAATACGAAAGAACGTCAATAAGCTGAATTTAGCTTTATCATAAGGGAGGGGCGAAAACCCGGGAATGCCCCTCACAAAACAGAAATGATCAATTTTCAAATACAGCGTATTTATTAGGAGGTAAAAATGAAGAAAGTATTTGCGGTATTATTATGTTTTATCATGGTATTCGCGATGACATCTTGCGGCAATGAAAACGGCAAAGATGGTGTGTATAAAATTACTTATGCCGGCACTGTATCTGATACGACTTCGATGATGATTCGTATGAACGAGGCGGCGGAAAAGATGGAAGAATTGTCGGGCGGCAGACTCATTATGACGATTTACCCGAACAACCAGCTGGGGGACTCTGTTTCCAACTTCCAGCAGATGCAGGAAAACGGCTGTATCCATATGGGTGAGCTTAGCGCAGCGGCACTGACCACCTTCACGGATCTGTATACACCGTATTCCCTTCCATTCCTCTTTGAGAGCCAAGAGCAGGCATTCGAGTATTTCGACCATTCTGAGCAGGCAAAGGAGGTTGCCGAAAAGTTCTGCGAAGAAACCGATGTAAGAATCCTCGGCTGGTATGACAATGACGAAAGAGCACTCACAAACTCCAAGCACGCAGTCACAAAACCTTCCGACATGAAGGGCCTTAAGATTCGTGCCATGGAATCCGACATCTATATCAAGACCTTCGAGGCGCTGGGCGCTTCCCCTATCGCAATGTCCTTCGCAGAGGTATTTACCGGACTTCAGCAGAAGAACATCGACGGGCAGGACAACGGAACCGCCCTTACGGTCACATCGAAGTTCCACGAGGTACAAAGCTATTATACAGATCTTCATCATGTTTACGACGTGGCGCCGATCCTCATCAGCGAGGGATTCTATCAGTCTCTTCCTGAGGACCTGAGAGAAATTCTTGTAGAGTGCATTAACGAAGCCATCGCCAACGAGAGAGCGGACTATGTGGTTAACGGAGAAAAGGAAGAAGAAGAAATCGGAAAATATTGCGAAATCACCCACCTCACCAACGAGGAAAGAGCAGCCTTCAAGGAAGCCTGCCAGCCGGTTTACGATTGGTACAAAACAGCCTATCCGGACATCGACTTAGACGCTATCCAGGCTGAAATCGCAACGATCAAGTAAAAGGAAGTTAAAGTATATTTGCTAAAAGGAGAAAAATAGATGAAAGTCATTCATTGGTTAGATAAGTATTTTGAAGAGGGATTATCCGCCCTTCTTTTAGCCGCAATGTCAATCGTCGTAATGATTCAGATTGTACTGAAGTGGTTCAATATGCCACTTTCATGGTCAGAGGAAATGGCAAGATATATGTTTATTTGGCTGATTTACATAGCCTCTGCCTATGCGGTTAAGAAAAGAACCCACATTAAGGTAGAAATCCTCTCACTGTTATTGAAAGAAAAGGGCAATTTTATCTTAGATGTAATTGCAGACCTTGCATTCTTAGTATTCGCCACGGTTATCGCATACTTCGGCTGGATTGCAACTTACCGGATCGCCTTTGTCCATGTTCAGGCGTCCCCGTCCATGCACATTAACATGGGCTGGGCATATATGTCCTTCGCCCTCGGCTGCACGCTGATGGCAATCAGATTGGTTCAGGATTTAATCCTGAGAAGCAGAGAGTACAAGGCGGCGAAAGCGGCAAAGGAGGTGCAGTAAATGGCAGGATTATTGATATTCGGAATATTCTTTGTATTCGTATTCCTCAGCGTTCCTATCGGTATTGCTTTGGGTCTTGCGGTGATCAGCTACTCGGCAATCACAGGAACCATCAACTTCAACTATTTGGCAACGGGTATGTTCACCTCGTGCAACTCTTTCCCGCTGATGGCAATTCCGTTCTTCGTACTCAGCGGCGCGCTGATGGAGGGCGGCGGACTTTCCAAGAGGCTGGTAGGTTTCTTTGATACATTGGTCGGTCACTTCACCGGCGGGCTGGCGGTAGTAACCGTTATATCCTGCCTGTTCTTCGGCGCGATTTCCGGCTCGGCTCCCGCAACGGTAGCTGCCATCGGTACCATCATGGTTCCTACGATGATCGAAATGGGCTATGAGAAAAGATGGTCCATGGCTCTGGTAGCCGCCTCCGGCTGTCTGGGAACGATTATTCCGCCAAGTATCCCGATGGTAATGTACGGCGTATCCACCGGAGCCTCCATCAGCACCATGTTCATGGCAGGCTTCCTGCCGGGAGTGATCTGCGGACTTACCCTAATCGTTATCGCGATTCGTTACTGCAAGAAAAACGGCTACCACGGAAACGGTCTCAAATTCTCCGGCAAGAGAGTTTGGGAGGCTTTCAAGGAAGCTATCTGGGCGCTGCTGGTTCCGGTTATTATTTTGGGCGGTATCTACGGCGGCTTCTTCACCCCGACCGAGGCTGCGGTTATCGCGGTATTCTACGGTTTGATCGTAGGACTGTTCGTTTACAAGGAGCTTGACCTGAAAAAGATTTATATCAAACTGGCGGAATCCGCAAACACCTCGGCGACCATTCTTATCATCGTTGGTACCGGTACGGTTCTGGGCAGGGTACTTACCATTGAACAGGTTCCTCAGGCTGTGGCGTCGGGGCTTTTGGGAGTTACGGACAACTGGATTATCATGATGCTTTTGATGAACCTCTTGCTTCTGGTTGTGGGCTGCCTCATGGAAACAACCTCTGCTATCCTTATCCTGTCGCCGATTCTGTATCCGGTAGTTGCGGCTTGCGGCGTGGACATGATTCACTTCGGTATCGTAATGGTAGTCAACCTTTCCATCGGCTTCATCACACCGCCGGTAGGCGTAAACCTTTTCGTTGCCTGCGGTATCGGCGGAATCAAGTTTGTGGAACTTTGCAAGAAGATCATACCATTCCTGCTGGCACTATTGGTGGGACTGTTGGTAATCACCTATGTTCCGGACATCGTACTCTTCATACCGAGAATGCTGGGATATGCGGGCTAAATAGACGAGTTGATGTAGCGCAAAACTGACATAGAAACTGACATAAAAATAAAAAGTGCAAAATTACGGTAGAGCCTGCCTTGCCGAAAGGCAGGTCCTGCAATTTTGGGAGAATGAAATGGAATACAAAACGATATTGACCGAACAAAACGGAAAGATTTTAAAGGTTATCTTTAACAATCCGGAAAAATTGAACGCCCTTACGGATACTTTTCTGGCAGA
>CAVHEY010000145.1:0-3497 GCA_963635155.1 Bacteroides stercoris | reverse complement strand
CCGGGTATTTTCTTCCCCGGCGATTTTATATTCAATCTGATAATCGTTTTTATTTTGCATCACCCGGTCCCCTACCCGAAAAACGGTGCTGCCGAATTTCAGCTCGCCTTTTTCCTCGGCGGGAGGATTAAAGGTCTGCTGAAGATGCTGATTTAAGTTTACGCTTCCGATGATTCCCTTTTTTGTGGGAGTAAGGATTTGCAGCCGTTCCTTCGGAATGGCGGAGGAAATTTGAACGATCCTTTGCAGAATTTCCTCATGCTTATTCGCCCTTACCAGCCGGAAATCTTCCCCGAACTTCGGATATTCTCCGGCGTTGATTCTGTGGGCGTTCATTACGATTTCGCTCTGCTCGCTCTGTCTGTAAATGCGGGTCAGGGCGGAGGTAAAGAAAAGCTCGCTGTCAATCAAATCAGAAAGCACATTTCCTGCCCCCACCGAGGGAAGCTGGTCGGCGTCACCCACAAGAATAAGCCTTGTTCCGGATTTCAGCGCGTTGCAAAGGGCCTCCGTCAGCAGCAGATCCAGCATCGAAGCCTCGTCGATGATGACAACGTCCTGCGTAAGGGGTCTTTCGGCAGTTCTGCCAAAGGACATATAGCGGGTCTGTTCATCGTAAAAAAATTCAAGCAGCCGATGCACCGTACAGGCAAAATGTCCGCTGGTCTCCATTACGCGCTTCGCGGCTCTGCCCGTAGGCGCCGCCACCGCCACCTTCAGACCGCTGCCCTCGGCGATGGAAATCAGTGCCTTGATGATGGTGGTCTTTCCTGTGCCGGGGCCTCCGGTTATGATGGAAACTCCGCTTTGCAGGGCGTTTTTCACCGCCGACCGCTGCTCATCGGAAAGGCGGATATCCGCCTCTGTCTCCGCCTTTGCCATCAGGGCGTCGATATTTCCGCCAACGGGTTTCAGCCCCTCCCGGGGATTCTCCAGCGCGGCGAGTTTCCCCGCAACGCCGCACTCCGCCTTGTAGTAGCCGTAAAAGTACACCACCCGCATACCGTCCACGTCTGCAAGCTGCAGCCTGCCGTCAAAGACCATATCCTCGGTTACATCGCTGACCAGCTCTCCGGCGACGTCAAGGTTCTTCGCCGCTTCCGTGCACAGATCCCCGTACAGCGCGTAGGTGTGCCCCTCGGAAGCGTATCTTTTCATGAGAATCGCCACCGCCGCTTCGACCCTGTATCGGTTTTCCGGCGTGAAACCCAGCGATTTTGCCATGGCGTCGACCTTTGCAAAGCCCATACGCGGAAATTCTTCCAACAGCCAGTAGGGATTGTCCTCCGTCAGTCCGATCGCCGATTCTCCTACCATGTCAAATATCTTGATAATATAGTAATTGGAAAGCCCAAGGGACCGTAAAAAAGAGGTCACCTCAGGGGTGACCTCACTTATCTTAGCCATGATACTCCTCTGCCCCAGGCGGCAATTTTGTTTTTCTTGTATTTTTTCGCCAGCTTCAAAAGCTCCTCTCGGGTGTTCTGCTTCGGTTTTATGTGGGTGGATTCGGTGAGCATGAGAAGCATTTTTTCTGCGTTGGTCTCGTCGCAAATTCCCGCTTCGATCAAATCGTTGGCATCTATCGCAAGGTCTTCTGCGAAAATGACCTCGTGGTTTCGCTTGATTTCCTCCAGCATATAAATTTTGCTGCGAATTTTCGTCTCGGATTCGTATCCAAGGGCGATTCTCTGGGCTTTTTCCAGATTCGCAAGGTATTCGTATCTTGCCATGCTTCGGTCATAGATAAAGCGTTTCAAGTCCTCCGGTCGCGCCGTGAAATAAAGCTTCGGCATATCATGGACGGCATCCACAAGATGCTGGTGCGTTTCCTCGTCGAAGTTCAGTTTATTTATGGACGGCAAAGCACGTTTTTTGTGGATCAGAGAGTAGAAAAGTCCCAGTCTCCGCTCCGGAACCTGTTTTGTCTTATCGATTCCCTCGCAAAGCGCCAGCAGATCGCTCTTTTCCCTGCGGGTCAGCCCGTTGAACTGCTGCTCACCGAGGATTACGCGAATAAGCCCCGTACTCATCAGCATATTGAGACCCTTCCCCGCGTGGGGAGCCGCCAAAATATCCGTAAATTCGTCTCTGATTTTTTCCGGTTTCACGGTTTCCAGCAAAGGATAGTTTGCCCCTATCGCCTCGTACACAATTTTGTGCAGGTCAAATCCGTATTGGGCGGCATACCTGACAGCTTTCATCATGCGTATGGGTTCAGCCCGGAAAGATTCGCTTGCCTCGCCGATGGTCTTTATGATTTTTTTGCGGATATCCTCTCTGCCTCCGTAGGGGTCTACAATGGACTTTTCGCCTGCAAAGGGGTTAATGGCGATGGCGTCTGCCGTGAAGTCCCTGCGTGCCAAATCTTCCTCCACCTTGTCTGTGAAAATGCTCTCACCTTCCGAGATCTCTCCCGCGTTCTTTTTTCGATAAGAGGAAATGTCAATGATATAGCCCTCTTCGCCGGCGAGTTCGCCCTTTTCGTCGAGGATTTCTTCAATCTTTTCTTCTCTCAGGACACCGTACTTTTCGCTGAGAACCCTGGCCTCCGGAAAAAGTTCCGCGAGTTTCCCGTAGCCTGCTTCGGTTATAACGTCCCAGTTATAGGGCTTTTCGCCCATCAGGGAATCGATTACGCATTCTCCCGTCACGTAGTTTTCGAAACCCGCCTCGCCCAAAGTCTTCATTATGCCGGCGACTTCTTTCGGTACTTTTATCATTTCAAGCCTCCTTAGAATTTAGTTTTTATCGAAATCCGCCGAATCCTTCGGCTTATACAATTTTCTGTTGTCAAGGGTTCTCACCTTGTCGCTGAATTCTCCCGGAGCCGTGGCTTCAAGGGCCGCTTCCATGTCGAACATTCTTGCGTCGAGAATGTCCAAATAGTGCAAAAGCTCCGCTTCCGGGAACAGAGGTTTTTTGGGACTTCCGAATTCCGGCTCGTAGTGGTGGGCAAGGATCATGTGTTCAAGCATGATCGCCTTTTCCCGGGGGAATCCCAGCTCCAGGGTCATTCGGTCAATGGTCTTGACCCCCTGAATAATATGCCCGAGCATCTGTCCTTCGAAGGAATATCCCGTGGCGATTCCGTCGGACTCCGCCATGATTTCGTTGAGCTTTTCCATGTCGTGAAGGATCACTCCCGTAACCACCAAATCCCGATTCAGGTTCGTATATACTTCGCAGGCTCTTTCCCCCGTCATGAGCATTCTCTTCATGTGGTAAAGCAGTCCCCCAAGCTGGGCGTGGTGGTTTTTTTGCGCCGCCGGATAGTACAGCAGCCTGTCGTGATTTTCCGTCAGAAATTTGAGGCAGATCGCCCTAAGGTCTTTATCCTCTATCGCTTCGGCGCGGCTCAGGATATAGTCGTACATCTTGTGAGGGTCCTCCGGCGCCGCCTTTACAAAATCCTGCATATCGATTTCGTCGTTTTCGTTTGCAAGTCTGATTCGCATAATTCGCATCTGAAGCTGCCCCGCCCACTCGGTTATGAG
>CAVHEY010000144.1:0-3506 GCA_963635155.1 Bacteroides stercoris | reverse complement strand
TTGCCCAAAATCATGCCCAAAATAAACGGTATGATCAGGGATATGATCTGCATTACCTGCGCCTGTCCGAATCCGGATTCCCCGTAAAATCCAAGGAACAGAAGCGGCAACAAAGGCATCGAGCAGATAAGCATTATTCCGAAGCTGGCCTTGTCTGCCTTGTCCCCGAATGGCGAAATGATCCCCATATAAAGGGCCGCATTCGCACTGGTTACCGCGCATACAAACGCAAGGAACGAAACTCCCAAAAATCCTTCATATCCGAATGCCGCATAAAACAATGCGCAAAGCAGATAGGCAATGCCCAGTCTTACAATGATGAGCCGCACTCCCCTGTGCATGGCATCCTTGATATCCGACATTTTCAGCTGAGTGCCTGTGCAGAAAAGCATCAGCCCGATAATCAGCATCTGACCTGAGGAAGAAAACATATCCTTCATCGGATTCCCCAATGTCCCCCATAGGTCAAAATTCAAAAATCCCTCGCATATCGTTGTGATAATTGCACCTATAATAAGAGGTACAAACATTGTGCCTGCCGGCACCTTTTGAAGTGTTTTCCAAATGTTCACATTCTTCTTGGTTTCTGTTGTTTCCATAACTTACACCTCTCTTTCTCCCTTTTGCAATTATAATTTACCCCTTTTTACTTGCAAATACAATGTAACTGTCGTATAATCATTTTAGATTCTATTGTGCTGTTTGCACAAATAATTTGCGAGGTGTCTATGAATATTCAGAATTTGCTTTCGGATTTTTTCCGGCAGGACAGCATTGCCAAATTGGTCTTGGATTGCGGCGAGATTTTGGAATGTCCCCTGATGGTGGTGGACGAAACCTTTCATGTGGTGGCACACTACACCCCCAGCGGTTTCGATGACAAGGTTTTTCTCGGAGCAATCTCCCGGGGCGAAATCACCTACGAGGCAATCGGCGTAATCAGCGGCAGCGACGAAATTGCCTCCGGCTCTCCTGCCTTTATGAAGCTTGACGACAGCCCCTTTCCTCGCCGATTCTCAAAGCTCGAAAGCTCCGACATCATGCTGGGATATCTGATTTGCGTTGACACGGGCATCGGTCTTGAGGGCGTTTCCCCTGCGGATTTTGCCGCCATGGAAGCAATACTTTCCAAACAGCTGTTTTTTGAGCTTAATCGAAAGGAAAGCGTGTTTGAAACGGCGGAGGAAATTTTAGAATACCTCCTTGACGGGGGATTTTCCTCGGAGGCTTATTTCAAAATACAGGCGGCCTCCACTTATTTGGCGGATTTCAAGCCCTACGCCTTTGCTTTGATTGACCTGAAAGGTTACCACAGCCTATACCTTGGCAGCAATCACCTGAAGCAGGAGCTGATGTATAACTTCTATGCGTCCCACCCCTTTCTGTATAAGGGCGACCTTCTGCTGTTTCTGCACGAGGGCTACGACATAAATTCTTTCAGAGCCCTTGCGAAGGAATTTCATTTGAAGGCGGTTATTTCAACGCCTATCGGCTCCCTTTTCGATCTTCCGCAGCTATACAAGTCGGTTCATGAGGGCATGGACATACTGGCGGAGGTTTCCGCAAAGAACGAAGGTCTTGTTTTTACCGTTTCCGAGCTGAGCCCGCTGATTATGCTGAATATGCTGAAGGACCGCAGCGATTTGATCAATCCGCAAATCCGGCTCCTTGCGGATTATGATGAGAAAAAATCCGCAGAGTACTGCGAAACCCTCTATCGCTATCTGGTTTCCGGAAGTTCGCTGAAGGAAACCTGCGAGGCGCTGTTTACCCACCGCAACACCGTACTTTACCGTATCCGCAAGGCGAAGGAGGATTTTAATATTCCCGTGGACGATCCCGACGCCCATACCTATCTGCTTTTTTCCCTTTCTCTGATTTTGTATAATGAGCATGGTCCCGACTTCTTTCTGTCGTGATGGAAGCTTTGAGGAAATGAGCAAGCCGTAAATTATTTTTATTTGCTCTCGCCGGCATTTGACATAAGGCATAAAAAAGATGCCGCCCCATAGGACAGCACCTTGAAAAGTCTTGTATGAACTTTTTTCTGAAAGTTTGCGAAGCTCGCGGACTAACGCTTTGAGAACTGGCTTGCTCTTCTTGCTTTTTTGAGTCCGTATTTCTTTCTTTCTTTCATTCTCGGGTCTCTTGTTAAGAAGCCTTCTGCCTTCAGCGGCGCTCTGTAAGCTTCTCTGTCGGCTACGCAAAGGGCTCTTGAGATACCGTGTCTCAAAGCGCCTGCCTGACCTGTGAATCCGCCGCCGTGAACGGTTGCGATAACGTCGAACTTGCCCTCGCAGCCTGCGACTTCGAAAGGTCTTTTAACCTCTCTCTTAACAATTTCCATTCCGAAATAATCTTCTAAATCTTTTTTGTTGACAGTAATTTTTCCAGTTCCAGGGACGAGTCTAACTCTAGCAACTGAACTTTTTCTTCTGCCTGTTCCTTGATATTGAATCTTTGCCATTGTCTATTCCTCCCTTTCCTTAGAATTCCCAAGTTTCCGGCTGCTGCGCGGTATGCGGATGCTCTGCGCCTGCGTAAACCTTTAACTTTTTGTACATCTGTCTGCCGAGCTTTCCGTCAGGGAGCATACCCTTTACGGCATGTCTGATGATTTCGTCCGGCTTCTTTGCCTGAAGTTTTTCGAAGGTGATTTCCCGAAGACCGCCCGGATAACCGGTATGTCTCTTGTAAATCTTTTCTTTTCTCTTCTTGCCTGTAACCTCAACCTTTTCAGCGTTGATAACGATTACATAGTCGCCGCAGTCAACGTGCGGTGTGTAAATCGGTTTCTTCTTTCCCCGGAGGATCGAAGCAACCTCTGATGCAAGTCTTCCGAGAGTCTTGCCTTCTGCGTCGATAACGTACCACTTACGTTCAACCTCCGCAGGTTTTGCGATGAATGACTTCATTTTCTTTCCTTTCCGCCTACTGGGATTTTCGCGAGATTCGCATTCCGCGCCATCGCAGGGCTGCGGAGAAAATCTGTTTCGGCTTTGTCTACTGGGATTCCGAAGCTGCGTCCGAAATCTTTTTCGATATACTAAATCTATTAGTTTCGGGTCCCGGACGGATTCCCATCCTGCGCCCGTGCACAATCGTGCTCCATCATTATATAGCAAAAACCTTGCAAATGCAAGGGTTTTTTGCTAATTTTAGTGCTGGCTTTAACAGGCTTTAACAGGCTTTAACAGGTTTAACCTCTATGACAATTTCGTGCATCGTAAGCGTTTTTATCAAATCGCCGATTTGCTATTCCACATATTCGCCGATCAGCGCCCCCACATTGTTGTTGGAGCCCATGACCCAAAGGATATCGCCCTTTGCAATCAGCATATTTGCATCGGGCATGATAATCGGATAGCCGTCCTTTTGCATTCCCAGAATCATGCATCTTGTGCTTTCTCTGAGGTGTCCCTGTTTAATCGGCTTCCCCGCAAAAGGCTCGTCGCCCCGCACTTTTATCGGACAAACCGCAAGAGCGTGTTCCACCTTCGGATAAT
>CAVHEY010000143.1:0-3511 GCA_963635155.1 Bacteroides stercoris | reverse complement strand
TGACGGAGGACGGGGCGGAAACCGACCTGGACTTGGGGCACTACGAAAGATTTATCGATGAGGATTTGAACCGGTTTTCCAATCTCACCTCCGGCAAGGTTTATTGGAATGTGCTGAACAAGGAACGGCGGGGCGAATATCTGGGGGAAACCGTTCAGGTTATTCCCCACATCACCAACGAAATCAAATCCTTTATTTACAATGTAGGCAGGGCTTCTGACGCAAACATCGTAATCACAGAGGTCGGCGGAACCACGGGAGATATTGAAAGTCAGCCGTTTTTGGAGGCAATCAGACAGGTGGGACTGGAAGTCGGACCGGAAAACTCCCTCTATATTCACGTTACCTTAGTGCCTTATCTTCACGGCTCAGACGAGCATAAGAGTAAGCCCACCCAGCATTCCGTCAAGAACCTTCAGGGACTGGGAATCAAGCCCGACATCATTGTGCTTAGAGCGGACGAGCCTATCGAGGAAAGCATTTTCAAGAAAATTGCGCTGTTCTGCAACGTTAAGCCGGACTGCGTAATCGAAAACATCACGATTCCGGTGCTGTATGAGGCGCCGCTGATGCTGGAAGCCCACAATTTCTCAGACGTGGTTCTCAGAGAGCTTGGGCTTACCGCACCGAAGCCGGATCTTGCGGACTGGCGAAAGATGATCGACAATATCCACAGCGCCGAGCATGTGGTCAGAATCGGGCTTGTGGGCAAATACGTGCAGCTCCACGATGCCTATCTTTCCGTTGCGGAGGCTTTGCGCCACGCGGGGTACGCCTTTAAGACAAAGGTGGAGATCCAGTGGATCGACTCAGAGCAGATAAACGAGCAGACGGTAGCGGAAATCGTCGGGGATCTTGACGGCGTAATCGTGCCGGGAGGCTTCGGAAACCGGGGAATCGAGGGGAAAATCCTTACCGCGAAATATTGCAGAGAAAACAACATTCCGTACCTTGGAATTTGTCTGGGAATGCAGGTAGCGGTCATCGACTTTGCCAGAAATGTCTGCGGACTTGCGGACGCCAATTCCGGCGAGTTCGACGAGCTTTCGAGGAACAAGGTCATCGACTTTTTGCCGGATCAGAGCCATCAGATCGACAAGGGCGGTACCCTCAGACTGGGGGCTTATCCTTGCAAAATCGCGACGGGCAGCGTGATGGAGCGTTGCTATAAGAAGCCTGAAATTTTCGAGCGTCACCGTCATCGCTACGAGTTCAACAACGACTATCGGCAGCGCCTGACAGAGGCAGGGCTTGTAATCAGCGGAACGTCCCCGGACGGCAATATCGTGGAAACCGTGGAAGTGCCGGAAAACGACTTCTTCGTGGGGGTTCAGTTCCACCCTGAGTTCAAGAGCCGCCCCAACAGACCCCACCCGTTATTTTTGGGATTGATTGAAGCCGCATTAAAGGATAAAATATAGATATAAGGATAGAAAGATAATCCGAGATAACGAGTAATTTTGAAGGAAATCGCGACAGTCGAAAGACAGGAGGGCATTATGCCAAAAGAAATATACGAAAATCCCCTTTGCGCCCGGTACGCATCGAAAGAGATGCAGCATATTTTCAGCCCGGATAACAAATTCGGCACATGGCGAAGGCTGTGGATCGCCCTTGCGGAGAGCGAAAAGGAGCTGGGACTTGGGATTACCGAGGAGCAGATTGCGGAGCTTACGGCACACCGGGAACTGACGGAGGAATCCTACGCAAAAGCGGCAGACTACGAACATAAGCTCAGACACGACGTTATGGCGCACATTAAAACCTATGCCGACGAATGTCCGAAGGCGGCGCCGATCATTCATCTGGGAGCCACCAGCTGCTTCGTAGGGGACAATACGGATATCATACAGATGAGGGAAGGGTTGAGGAAGATCAGGCAGCTTTTGCTGACCCTGATGGAAGCCTTGGCGGATTTTGCGGAAAGATACAAAGAGGTTCCGACCCTCGCCTACACCCATTTCCAGGCGGCGCAGCCTACCACGGCGGGAAAGCGCGCCTGCCTTTGGTTACAGGATTTCGTCATGGACTACGAGAGGCTGTCCTTTGAACTGGAAAATTTGAAGCTTCTCGGCTGCAAGGGTACCACCGGCACCGGAGCCAGTTTTCTCGAGCTTTTCGGAGGAGACAAGGAAAAAGTCCTTGTCCTTGAAGAAAAAATCGCGGCGAAGATGGGATTTTCGGCGTGCATGCCGGTTTCGGGGCAGACCTATTCCCGGAAAGTTGACAGCTTTGTGCTGAATGTGCTGGCGGGAATCGCCCAGAGCTGTAGCAAAATGGCAATCGACCTGAGGCTGCTGGCTCACATGAAGGAATTTGACGAACCCTTTGAAAGCGGACAGGTGGGGTCCTCGGCGATGGCGTATAAGCGCAACCCGATGCGCTCGGAGCGGATAACATCTCTGGCAAGGTTTGTAATAAACACCTCGAAAAATGCGGCGGACACCGCGGCGACCCAATGGCTGGAACGTTCCCTTGACGACTCGGCAAACCGCAGAATTTCAATACCGGAAGCCTTCCTTGCCACGGACGGGATTCTCTCCCTTGCCATAAATATTATCGAGGGCGGACGGATTTATCCGAAGGTTATGGAAAAACATCTTGCGGAGGAAATTCCTTTCATCGCCACGGAAAACATCTTGATGGACGCGGTTAATCGCGGGGGCAACCGTCAGGAGCTCCACGAGGTCATCAGACAGTATTCCCAGGAAGCGGCGCAGCGGGTCAAGGCGGAGGGAAAGGAAAACAACCTTCTGGAAGCTTTGAAGGCAGACCGGCGTTTCGGACTGACGGAGGAAAGCCTGGGAGAAATCCTAGATGTACGGAAGTTCATCGGACTTGCACCGGAGCAGACGGAGGAATTTTTAGAGAATATTGTCCGCCCTTTGCTCAAAGCCGGTGACGGCGAGGACAGGGCGAAGATTTCAATCGATGTATAGCAAATAGTAGGAGGCGAAGAAAATGTTAACAGCAGTAGTTGGAACAAACTGGGGCGATGAAGGAAAGGGCCGTATGGTAGACCTTTTGAGCGAAAAATACGATGTGGTAATTCGTTATCAAGGCGGTAACAACGCGGGACATACCGTTGTAAACGAGAAGGGTAAATTTATCCTGAACCTTTTGCCCTCGGGAATCCTGCGGGACGAAACGGTGAATGTTATGGGACCGGGAATGGTCATCGACGTGGAGCATCTTTACCACGAGGTGGATTCTCTCAGCGAAAAGGGAATCGAAATTACTCCGAAGCATCTGGTGATCAGCGATCGGGCGACCATCTGTATGCCGTACCACAAGATGCGGGATATCCTTGAAGAGGAAAGGCTTGCGGACAAGAAATTCGGGTCCACCAGACGGGGAATTGCGCCGGTTTATGCCGACAAATATATGAAAAAGACCATAAGAATGGGAGACCTTCGCGACAAGGAAAGCCTTCGGGCGAGGGTCAGTGATTTGGTTGAATGGGAAAACCTGACGGTCAACAAGGGCTACGGTCACGAACCGATTTCCGTTG
>CAVHEY010000142.1:0-3512 GCA_963635155.1 Bacteroides stercoris | reverse complement strand
TTTTTTAAATTTTCTGAAAATTTACTATTGACAAGCTCCCTTTCAAGAGTTATGATAGGTTCGTAATTTAAATTGTTTAAAGGCTTATAAAAAACACTTAGGAGGAAAGAAAATGTTCTTTAAGTTTTACGCTTATTATTATTACTACTTTAGCAACGGCAACTGAATAATAAGACAAGAGACTTTTAAATGAATCCATTTTTTAGGTCCGCTTGTGGTTTGGGCTTGCACAAAAAGCCAAACCTGCTAAGTGGATTTTTTATTTGCAGGCAATCGAAAATAAAGGAATTTACAGAAGTTCAAGGAGGATAAGAAAATGAACATCTCAAAGAAATCAATCGTTAACAGATCAAAAAAATGCTTGGCGCTCATTCTCTGCCTTGCCGTCGCTTTTTGCTTCGCATCCTGCGGCAGCGGCGCGGACAGCGACAGCGGCGATGCGGAAAAGCTGAAAATCGGTATTATCAAGTTCGGTGAGTTTACGGCTCTCACCAACGCAACTCAGGGCTTCATAGACGGGCTTGCCGACGCGGGATATGTTGACGGCGAAAATATTACGATACACGAGCTTTCCGCGGCAGCCGAAACAGGAAACTGCCCTACCATCGCAGACACCCTTATCAACGAAAACTCGGATTTGATCCTGGCGGTTGCCACCCCGGCGGCTTCGGCAGTCAAGGAAAAGACCACCACCATTCCGGTGCTTTTCACGGCGGTTACCGACCCGGCGGCTTCGGGACTGGTTGAGTCAAACGATGCTCCCGGCGCAAACCTCACGGGTACCTCCGACATGAATCCGGTATCCCAGCAGATCGCTCTGGGCAAACAGCTGATTCCGGACGCAAAGACGGTGGCGATCATGTACTGCTCCAGCGAATCGAACTCCAAGGTTCAGGCAGACCTTGCGGCGGCAGCGATCAAAGAACAGGGCATGAAATCGGTGGTGAAAACAATTTCTGCCATCGATGAAGCAAAATCCGCCATCGAGTCCCTCAAGGGTCAGGTTGACTTCATCTACATTCCGACGGATAACACCCTTGCAGACGGCATGACCAGCGTATCCATGGCTGCAAACGAATGCGGGCTTCCGACCATCGTCGGGGAATCCGGAATGGTAGAAAACGGCGCTCTTGCGACCTATGGGATCAACTACTACGAGCTGGGCAAGACAACGGCGGCAATGGCGGTAAAAATCCTCAAAGGCGAGGCTAGCCCTAGCGATATGCCGGTGGAATACCAGACAGACGAAGATGTTCTTGAAATCGCTGTAAATACAGACACAGCAGAAAAATTAGGAATCACGATTCCGGAAGAGGTTTCAAGCAAAGCAACGCTTATTCCGGAAAAATAAGAGGTAAAAAATGATATCAACAGCAACTATTTTAAGCGGGATCTCCCAGGGACTTCTTTGGGCAATCCTAACCCTTGGCGTATATCTTACATTCAGAATCCTTGACATCGCAGACCTTACCGTAGAGGGAACCTTCCCTCTCGGCGCTGCGGTGACGGTGGTTCTCATTAACGCAGGAATGGCTCCCGGGCTTGCAATCCTCTGCGCGATACTTGCCGGAGCCCTTGCGGGCTTTGTCACAGGAGTGCTTCACACGGTATTTCAGATACCGGCAATCCTTTCCGGCATTTTGACCATGATTGCCCTCTACTCGGTGAACATCAGGATCATGAGCGACAAAGCCACCGTAGCCCTGGAGCAGCCTTCCGTAAAGACTTGGCTTTTGTCCCTGCTTCCGGAGAACACGGCAAGCAGCACCGTTTCCATTATCTTGGGCTGTACGGTGTGCCTTGTGATCGTGGCGGTTCTTTACTATTTCTTCGGTACCGAAATCGGCTGCGCGGTCAGAGCAACGGGAAGCAACCAGAACATGGCTCGCTCTCTCGGGGTCAAGACGGATCGCATCATTACCCTAGGTCTGATGATTTCCAACGGTCTTGTGGCCCTTTCCGGCAGCCTCATCGCCCAGCTGGACTACGGCTCGGCACTGGTAACCATGGGACAGGGCACCATCGTAATCGGACTTGCTTCCGTGATCATCGGCGAAGTGATCTTTATCCGAAAGGACATGAACTTTGCCCTGAAGCTCCTTGCGGTGATCACAGGTGCGGTGATATACAGAACGGTTATCGCCTGCGCCCTTACTTTCAGCTTCCTGAAAGCCACAGACCTTAAGATCATCACCGCCATCGTGGTAGCCTTTGCCCTCGCCCTGCCTGTTCTTCAGCAAAAATCTGCCGAGGCGAAACTCCGCAGAAAAAACAGGAGGTACGAAAATGCTTAAAATGGTCGGAATTGAAAAATCATTCAACATAGGAACAATCAACGAAAAACAGATATTCAAGGGTTTAAATCTCACCATTAACGACGGGGATTTCATCACCGTAATTGGCGGCAACGGCGCGGGAAAATCCACCATGCTGAACCTTATCGCCGGCGTGCATAAGGCGGACGGCGGCAGGATTTTCCTCGATGATGAGGATTTGACCTACAAAAACGAAACCCAGCGGGCAAAATACATCGGCAGAGTTTTCCAAGACCCGATGATGGGCACCGCCCCTACCATGATGATCGAAGAAAACCTCGCCATGGCGTACAGAAGGACGAAACGCAGAACTTTGGCTTGGGGAATTTCTCAGAAAGAGCGGGAGCTATACAGGGAGTCTTTGGCGCAGCTGGGGCTGGGGCTTGAGGACAGAATGAAAACAAAGGTAGGGCTTCTCTCCGGCGGGCAGCGGCAGGCTGTAACGCTGCTGATGGCAACCTTGCAGAAGCCTCGTCTGCTTCTGCTGGACGAGCATACCGCAGCCCTTGACCCTGCCACCTCTGCGAAGGTGCTTTTCCTCAGTGACAAAATCATTCGCGAAAACGGTCTCACCGCCCTCATGGTAACGCATAATATGCAGGATGCCATAACCTACGGAAACAGGCTGATCATGATGGATAAAGGCAAGGTGATCCTGGATATTTCCGGGGAGGAAAAGAAACGGCTTACCATCGAAGATCTGCTCCACAAGTTTGAGGAGATCAGCGGCTCCAAGTTTACGAGCGACAGCGTGATCCTCGGATAAGCGAGTCTCGAATAACTTAGAATAACCGATCCGGCTAATCCTCGGATCGCCGAGAGAAATAATCGGCAAAGTAATTAAGAAACCCTTTAAATAAGTTCTAGAAAAAATGCGAAATCGCAAGCTGTGTCAGCCATACGGTCTCGCATTTTTCTTTATCCCGTTTTCCGGCTTTATCTTTCCCGACTTGCCGGCTATTTATTTCATCATTTATTTCATATTGCGAAGGAATACCTCATAGCCCCGTTTGGTTTCGTAAACGTCGGCTTTGCTGGTGATTTCCCACGGTGCGTGCATATTGAGAACCGCAACGCCGCAGTCGATGACGTCCATGCCGTAAAGGGCGAGAATGTACGCAATGGTACCGCCGCCGCCCACGTCTACTTTTCCAAGTTCCGCAAGCTGGAATTTAACCCCGGCATCATCCATGATCC
>CAVHEY010000141.1:1299-3567 GCA_963635155.1 Bacteroides stercoris | reverse complement strand
ATCTTCTCGATTTCGCTCTTGATTTCCAGCATATAGCCGGTGATGGTGATGTCGTTGGCTTTCGAGCCGATGGTGTTCGCCTCCCGGTTCATCTCCTGCACCAGGAAGTCCAGTTTCTTGCCCTCCGGCTGACTGCTCTTTGTGATGATGTTTTCCAGCTGGATCAAATGGCTGCCAAGGCGGGTGATTTCTTCGTCGATGGCGCATTTGTCCGCAAAGATCGCCGCTTCCACAAGGATTCTGTCCTCCGGCACTTCCACGCTGCCGCCGATAAGCTCCGCGATGCGCTCCCGAAGTCTTGCGGTGTAGTCGATGGAAACCTGTGGCGCCCGCTCTGCAATCTTATCGAGAATTTCTCTGATGTGGCGACCCTTTGCAATCAGGTCTTCCGCCAGCTTTTCTCCTTCGATTGCCCGCATTTTTTCTAAATTTATTGCCGCCTCCGAAACCGGTATCAGAATTGCTTTTGTGATTTCTTCCTCGTCCTCAACGTCCGGAATGGCTTTCATTACGTCCGGAAGTCCAGCCAAAAATTGCAGGGTGATGTCCCCTTCCACCCCAAACTCTTTTCGCAGTTCGAGAAGATTTTCGTAATACTGCCTTGCAAGCATGGTGTTCAGTTTAATGTTTACGTCGTTTTCGGTGATGTTTTCCACCATGATGGAGACGTCCGCCTTGCCCCGCCGAATGCGTTCCTTTACGGCGTTTTTCACCTTATCCTCGGCGAAGCCGTAGCGCCGAGGCATCTTGACGGAAATGTCGGAATATCTGTGGTTTACCGATTTAATTTCCACGATGATGTTGCGTTTTCCGTCGGTGTATTCGCTTCTTCCGAAGCCTGTCATGCTCTTGATCATACCAATTTCCCTCGTTTCTTTTCGTATTTTTGTATGATTCCGTATTCTATTGTACTAAAAAATCCGGTGAGTTGCAAGAGCGGCTTTACATCATATCTATAATGTGATATAATTTTGATAAAATAATTATATGATATGCAATGGAGGTTCATCATGTATATAAAAGCATCTGCGGCGCTGAGAAACGATTATGCGGCGATTTCCGAGCTTGCGAAAAAAATCAACGAGCCGATTTATATCACAAAAAACGGCGAGGGCGATATGGTTTTGATGTCCATAGAAACCTACGAAAAGCGCGAGCAGCTTCTGGAAATGCGGGCACAGGTTCTGCGGGCGGAGGAGGAGCGGGTCGCGGGAAGCACAGGCTACAGCGTTTCCGAGGCGCGCAAAATGCTTAGCGGGCGGGCAGGTGAAAGGAACGGCACAAAATGAAATGGGAAGTCAGATTTCTTCCCGCCGCCTGGGAAGACCTCAAAAAAATCGAGGACTATTACACCCTGACTTTTGGCCCGGAAACGGCGCTTAAGGTCTGCAATCACATTTTAGATGTAGTTGAGCGGCTTTCGGATTTTCCGGATTCCGGCTCCTATACTCCCGACCCTTGGCTGAACGAATTCGGCTACCGCATGGTTATCGCAGGCAAGCACATTGCCATTTATCGGTGCATAGGCGAAAAAATTTGGATTTATCACATTGCGGACACTCGGAGCGATTACACGAAACTCTTCGGTTAGCTTCGCCCCGCCGCGAAACAGGAGGCTATCTATGGCATTTGACGGCATCGTCACCCGAGGGATAACTCGGGAACTCAAGGAGAAAATTTTATACGGAAAAATCGAAAAGGTTTATCAGCCCGAGGCAGATGAACTGGTTTTTCATATACACACAAAAAAAGGCAATCTGAAGCTGCTGGCTTCGGCAGGCTCCGCCCACGCGAGGCTTTGTTTCATCACGGAAAACCCGGTGAATCCCCCGGCGCCTCTGGCCTTTTGTATGCTGCTGCGAAAGCATCTGCAAGGGGGGCGCATTACGGAAATCTCGCAAAAAGGCTCTGAGCGAATCATCGAAATTTCACTGGAAACCTTGAACGAGCTGGGGTTTACCATGTCGAAAAAGCTGATTTTCGAGATCATGGGTAAGCACAGCAACATCACCCTGGTAGACATCGCCAGCGGAAAAATCATCGACTCCATTAAGCGGGTGAGCTTCGACGTCAACAGGGTTCGGCAGATTCTTCCGGGCATGCTATACGAGTATCCTCCGACACAGGACAAGATACCCTTTGCCGAAATCACCGCGGAGCAGCTGGAGGCTCTCCCCGCTGACGGTAAATCGATTCTTCATGCGGTGGGAGGGATTTCCCCTGCCTTTGCGGAGGAGCTTGCGCTGCATACCGGCAAGGCTCGCAGCG
>CAVHEY010000141.1:0-1073 GCA_963635155.1 Bacteroides stercoris | reverse complement strand
GGTTCTGTCCTTTGACAGCCTCAGCGCCGCCATGGAATTTTACTTCGGGAAAAAGGCTTCCTCGAACCAAGGGCGCCAGAAATCCCACGATCTGATCAAGTCTGTAAACGCCCAGCTTGACAAGATGTACCTGAAGAAAAAACGGCTTTCCGAGGATCTTTTGCGGGCGGAGAACTCCGAGGATCTCAGGCTTTTCGGGGAGCTTCTCACCGCAAATATCCATCTGGTAAGTCCCGGGGCAAAATCCGTGGAGGTCACCAACTATTACGACGGCTCCCGGGTCACGATTCCCCTTGATGTGAAGCTCAGCCCCTCAAAAAATGCCCAGCGGTATTTCAAAAAATACGGCAAGGCGAAGACTGCAATCAAAGAAAAACAGATTCAGCTTGCCGAAAACGACGACGAGATAAACTACTTGGAATCCGTGCTTTCTTTCCTGGAAAACACAGAAGATGTTGGGGAAATCGAGAGCCTCCGGGCGGAGCTGGTGGAAACCGGCTATGTTCGCAGACGCAAACAATCCGGGGGCTTCAAGGAAAAGAAAACTAAGCCTGCGCCTTATCGCTACACCCTTTCCAACGGCATGGGGGTTCTGGTGGGCAGGAACAACAAAGAAAACGATTATCTGACCTTTAAACTCGCTGGAAACAGGGATTTGTGGCTCCACACCAAGGACATTCCAGGCTCCCACGTAATCGTACAAAGCGCCGGGGCAGAGCTTGACGAGGCAAGCATCTGGGAAGCCGCCGCCATCGCCGCGTACCACAGCAAGGCTCGTACCTCGGAGAACGTTCCCGTGGACTATGTTCCGGTGAAATTCGTCAAAAAGCCCTCCGGTGCAAAGCCCGGCATGGTGATCTTTACAAATAACCGCACGGTGTATGTGAATCCTAAAATTCCCACGCTGTGACACGCGCGCAAAGAAAAAGATGTGATTAAACGTGCGCCGCCGAGTGCACCATCATACAACAGAAACGGGCCGCTTTCGCTGCCCGTTTCTGCTGAAAAAAACTATTTGCTTTTCTGATTCTCCTGCCTATCGAGGGAATCCTATATAAATTCCTGAGCGTGAT
>CAVHEY010000140.1:0-3571 GCA_963635155.1 Bacteroides stercoris | reverse complement strand
AAATTTTCTTCATTTTCTTCTCCTCCTTAAATCCATCTTGTAGCCTGCGCCGCTTGTAGCCCGGTGTCTGCTTTTCGGAAGCGTGTGTCTACCTTTGCGGGCGGGCATAGCCGCCGCAAAGGCTGAAAACTACGGGAATTCGACCGGCGCGAAGCTGTTCTTACCTATATTTTAGACCCCCCCCCCCCCAGCATTTGTCAACCGATATGTATTTACATATTTGGCTTATTATGTATGTTCGGTTATTCAATGTCTGCCTAGTCAACAAAAAGTTGGCGGTATGTTTCATATTTTCGTGTACCCTGCGGGCAAGTTGGCGAGTCTGCCCGCACAAAAAAGAGAGCCGAAGCTCTCTTAAAAAATCATTTTTTACTTGCCCTATCTTAGCCATCTTAACAATCTTAACCATCTTAACATTGCCATAGAGCCTTTTTCCTGCCCTGTCCGAGCATCGGCGCAGAGCCTGTACTACCCGCAATCCTATTTGTAGGCTTTCTTTGCGGTTTCGCAAAGTGCTGCGAATGCCGGTGCGTCGTAGATAGCCATTTCGGAAAGCATCTTTCTGTTGATTTCGATGCCTGCCTTTTTCAGACCGTCCATGAGTCTGCTGTAGCTGATGTCGTTCATTCTTGCGGCAGCGTTGATTCTAGCGATCCACATCTGTCTGTACTGTCTCTTTTTGAGCTTTCTGCCTACATAAGCGGATCTTAAGGATCTCATAACCGCCGGGTTAGCGGCTCTGAAAACCTTGCTCTTTGCGCCGTAGAAGCCCTTTGCCTGTTTCAAAATTTTCTTATGTCTCTTATGCGCGTTAACGCCTTTTTTCACTCTTGCCATTTTTCTTACCTCCGTAACCTTTCAAACTATTTTGCCATAGATCTGAGCATTCTCTTTAAGTCTGCGCTCGTTAAAACAGTAGCTTTTCTCAAGCCTCTTTTTCTCTTGGCGTTTTTCTTAGTAAGAATATGGCTCTTGTATGCCTTATTTCTCTTGATCTTGCCGGATCCTGTTAATTTAAGTCTTTTGCATGCTCCTCTATGGGATTTCATCTTATTTTTTGCCATGATGATTTTTCCTCCTAAAATTATTTATCGCTCTTAGGTCCAAGTACCATTGTAAGGCTCCTGCCCTCGAACAAAGGCTTCTTTTCGATTACTCCGACTTCGGATACGATGTCCGCGAATGTGTTCATCACTTCCATGCCCCGAGAAGAATAGTCCTTTTCTCTGCCTCTGAATCTCAGGCTGACCTTAACTTTATCTCCATCTTTAAGGAATTTCGAAGCAGTGTTCGCCTTAACCTTGATGTCGTGATCCTCGATGAAAGTGCTCAGTCTGATTTCTTTCACCTGAGTGGTCTTTTGCTTTTTCTTTGCTTCTTTTTCTCTCTTTTGAAGTTCGTAACGGTATTTACCGTAGTCAAGTATCTTGCAAACAGGCGGTTTGGCGTTAGGTGAAATGTTGACAAGGTCGAGCTTTTTCTCTCCTGCCAATTCCAGCGCCTGCTCTGTTGGCATGATGCCGAGCATTGTTCCGTCCGAATCGATGACTCTTACTTCCTTATCACGAATTTCTTCGTTGATCAAATTTTCCTTACTAATGGCGCACCTCCTAAAAATATAAAAGCGGATACAGGAAGTATCCGCCCGAAAATACGCTGTAACGCGCTGTTTTCAACATATCAACCCGCGTCGGTGACTTGACCGATCAGGTGAGAAGCGGATAACTTCTTCTTCATTACTGAAATAGTATAGCTCATCGCGCCTCTGCTGTCAACTGATTTTTCACAAGCTCCGCCGATTTTTTGCGATTTTTTGCGGTTTTTGCGAGTTTTTCACGTTTTCTGCGATTTTTTCTATTTTTCTATTGTCCTTTATTTGTCCGCGGCAGGGGTATGTCCTGTTTCCCAAAGGCGTTCGGCAACCGGTGCCCATTCCTTCGCGTAATTCTCGCATTTTGCGCACAGATGCTCGCAGCTCTCCGGTGCTTCAAGGTCTGTGGATTTTGCGCCGGTGCGGTGTACCAGTTCCTGAAGGATTTCCGGATTTTCCAGCATCGGACACGGTCTCAGGAAGTTTTTATTAAACGGCTGACCCTCTTTGTATGCCAGGAACAGCGGCTGTTTCAGACATTCCAGCAGGGATTTTTCCTTGATATTTGCCCCGGAATAGTGGATAAATACGCAAGGCTCCACGTCTCCGTTGGCGTTGATGTGGCAATAACGCTTGCCTGCCGCTACGCAGCCGTGTACGAACTCGCCGTCGTTTTGGAAGTCGATGGCGAAGAGTTCTTTTCCGCCCTCGATACCCCGAATTTCACGGATTTTGTTGTACATATATTCTCTCTGCTCCGGACTTAAAAGCAGGTCTGCGCTGGCGTTGACGCCCACCGGCATATAGTGGAAATACCATGCAAATACGCAGCCCTTTTCGATGAGCATATCCAAAAATTCATCGCCGGTAACCGTCAGATAATTCTTCGATGTATAGCAGATGGAAACGCCGAACGGAATGTGATAGGAATGCATCAAATCCATTGCCGCAAGGGCTTTTTTGTAGTGCCCCGCGCCTCTTCTGCCGTCGTTACTTTCTTCAAATCCCTCGATGCTGACGGAAACGAAGAAATTGCCCACTCTCAGCAAGTCTTTACAGAATTTATCATCAATGAGCGTACCGTTGGTAAAGGCGTGAAACGCAACGTCCTTGTGCTTTTCGCAAAGCCTGATGATATCGTCCTTTCTGATAAGCGGCTCGCCACCGGTGAAGAGATAGGCGTAAATTCCAAGTTCCTTGCCCTCTGTGATAATCTTATCCATCATCTCATAGGAAAGGTTCATTTTGTTGCCGTATTCGGCTGCCCAGCACCCTGTACAATGCAAGTTGCAGGCTGTGGTCGGGTCCATAAGAATAATCCACGGAATGTTGCAGCCGTGTTTTTCTTTCATCTTCTGCGAGGTCTTGTATCCCATAAATCCCGACTCAAATCCCGCATTTAATGCGAAGGTCTTTAAAATATGCGGATCTACCTCTCTTAATATCCTCTGTGTGTAGCGCGTCCATTTGCTGTCCGGATTCTGCGCCAGATTGCGGAGCATTTCATATGATGAAGCCTCCCAATCTTCCCCCATAATCTTCTCTACCTTGTCTACTAAAGGCAGCATCAGCTCCGAAAGATCCTTGCTTTGACTCTTCTTGATAATGGAGTCCAGAGTCATTTCGAAAGCTTTTCTTTCTGCGATATGTGCTAAACTCTTTGCCATATAGATTCACCCTTTCTTAACTGAATAAAAACTTGTCTATCGTATATTATAGGCATTTCTTTCAAACAAATTCATGGGACAATTCCAAGATGATGTCCTATTTTTTACCTTTTTTCTTGTTTTGTGAATTTTTTTGGACAAATTGCCCGTTTTGTCCAAAAAACTTCATCTTTTGTTTGATTCTCTGCTTCAAATTCCAGTATAATGGTAAAAAAGAAAAGTAAGTGACATTGTGAGAGGGGGGCGCGCAATGGCGGATTCGAATATTACCAAGCATGCCTTGGCTGCCGCACTGAAGGAGCTCATGGAGGAA
>CAVHEY010000139.1:0-3585 GCA_963635155.1 Bacteroides stercoris | reverse complement strand
TCCTTGGAATAGCACCAGCGCCGAATAAACACGGCGGCTATGCCCGCCACGGGAACCGCCAGAAGCATTCCTGCGATTCCGAAAAGGTAGCCTAGAATACTTACCGAAAGCAGGACAAAAAGAGGGTGCAGTCCCGTTGCCTCCCCGACGATTTTCGGATAGATGTAGTTGGAATCGAGTTGCTGAACGAAAACCAGCGCCAACACCGCAGCGACTGCCCGGAACACGCCGCCGGAGAAAAAACCGGAGAAGAACGCCGGAACCATTCCCAGAGCAGGACCAAAATAGGGAATGATATTTAGAAGCCCTGCGATCATGCCGATGAGGGGCGCATAACTTATTCGGAGCAGGCTGAGAGCCAGTGCCGAGAGAAAACTGACAATGAGGCTGTCCAGCAGGGCAGCCTTTATAAATGTTGTGAGGACTTTGCCGATTTCCGAGGCGGTTTCACAGATCATTCCGTGGGCTTTTTGCTTCATGGTCAGAGAAAGAAATCTGCCCCACAGCATCAGAAAAAATTCCCTGTCTTTGAGCAGATAAACCGACGCGACCAGAGCCACAAAGAATGTCACGAGGCTTTCCGCCATGGAATGCGCCACTCCCATCAAGCTGCTGACGGAGAGACTGCCGGAAAGGCGGTTTTGCAGCATCTCCAGGATTTCCTGCCGCCCAAAGGTCGTGAAACCGGGGATAGAATCCGAAAGAATAGCGCAGACAGAATCAATCGCCTCGCCGCAATAATTTTTGATGTAATCCATCGTATCCGTAAAACTCCCGCGGGGAAAGGCTCCGATGATGAGAATCAGAAAGCCGTAGAGAAGGGCGCCGAGAACTCCAAAGGCACATAAATAAGTAAGCAAAATGGCAAAACCCCGATTTTTGAGTCTTTTTTCCAGATAGGAAACCGGTCCGCTAAAAAGATAAGCCAGGGTAAGCCCGATTATGATCGGCAAAAGAACCTTTAGCACCCGTCCCGTAAAAGCCAGGAGCCCCTGCCACAAACCTACGAAAAAACTCTCCATTTCACACACCACCTCTATAGCAGATAGTATGCGAAAAATGCTGTCAAAAGATACGCAATGAAGCGAAGGGACAAACTTTGAAGGGCAAAACGAGACCCCCGACTTTCGCCGAGGGCCTGCATTCTCTTTATTTATTCTTTATATGAATGAATCAAATCTTACGCTTCGAGCGCCTTGAGAGCCGCAGCCTTTTCTGCTTCTCTTTCTTCCAGAATCTTCGCATACTCTTCGTCTGTGAGCTTCGTCATGGTGATTCCGGTATATCCGAAAAATACGGATACGATCGGGTTCACCCAGTTAAGAATTGCATACGGAATGTAGCTGGAGTCTACGCCCAGGAAGTTTCTCATGGTAGCACCGCAGGTGTTCCAGGAGAAGAAGTTCGATGTAATGGTTCCTGCGTCCTCCAGACATCTGGAAAGGTTCTCCGGACGGAGTCTCATATCCTCGAAGGATTCCTTGAACATTCTGCCCGGGAGTACCAATGACAGGTACTGGTCGCAGCAAACCGCGTTTGTGATGATGCACATAAGCTCTGTGGAAAGAACCAGTCCGCCTCTGCCCTTTGCAACCTTGAGGAACAATGCTGCGAAGGAAGCCATCATGCCGGTGCAGTCAAGGATACCGCCGAAGCACATTGCGGCGATGATGATGGAGATGGTCCACATCATACCCTGAACGCTGCCGGAATCAAGCAGGGAGCTGAGGTTCTGGATAACTTCAGATGCGCCTTCCGGAACTACGCCGAGGGCGATACCGTTATTCATGATGTTAAATACGTTGTTGATAACCTTGTCGCCGATTGCAGCCTCGATATAAGCCGAGTTGTAGAACATCAAAGGAACTGCGATCAAAGCACCGCCTACCAGCGAAGGAATTGCAGGAAGCTTCATGGCTACCGCAACGATTACGAAGATCGGCGGAATCAAAGTGATAACGCTGATGTTCGAGGACGCCTGAATGAAGTCAAGGATTTCGGTCATAACCGACATATCCGGTTCATTTGCGGAAGCGTGCATGAATCCCATAACCGCGTAAGCGATAAGAGCGATAACCAGGGAAGTACCCGTTGTGTAAACCATGTGCTTGATGTGTCCGAACAGAGTCGCGCCTGCCATGGCAGGAGCAAGGTTGGTGGTGTCGGAAAGCGGGGACATCTTGTCGCCGAAGTAAGCACCGGATACGATAGCGCCTGCCGTCATAGCGTCCGGGAATCCCAGAGCTGCGCCTACACCCATAAGAGCAACGCCCATGGAGCCTGCTGTGGACCACGAGGAACCTGTTGCCAGGGATACGATACAGCAAAGGATACAAGCCGTAAGTAAGAATACCTTCGGGCTGATGATCTTGATACCATAGTACATCATCGACGGGATTGTACCTGCTGCCATCCAGGAAGCGATGATTGCGCCCAGAATAGCGAGGATTAAGATAGCCTGCATGGATCTGTTAATGGAAGCCAAGATACCTTGTTCAAGGTAAGCCCATTTCCAGCCGTTTGCGCAAGCGATAAGACCTGCGAAAGTCGCAGCCAGCATGAGTGCGATGTGCGGTTCTCCACCTGCGTCCTTAATGATGGACCACATAAGGAAACCGATCATTACCAGCATAACCAGAAGGGTCTGCCACATAGGAATTTTTTTACCCATAATAAGTCCTCCTTAATAATATTAAGTTAAATAAATAAAGAAAGAAGTGTATCGGTTGATACACCTTCATTATAAATGCTAGTCAAACTTTTGTCAACGAAATGTGAAGAAATGTGAAGAAATTTTGAAAAGTATTTTTGAAAATATACTTTTTGGGGATTGACAACGCACTGTACTATAGGTATAATACGGTCAAGAACTGTATCAATGGCATAATACGGTTGTAACGGCGGCTACGGCGACGATAGTGCATACGCAAGATGGAGGTGAGGCAAAGGACAATGATAAATTTTTCGGAAATAAAGACGGAGGGCAGCGAGCCGATATACGCCCAGCTCATAAAATTTGTCAAGCAGGGACTTGCATCAGGGGAAATCCTGTGCGGCGACGAAATGCCCTCGAGGCGCGTCTTGTCCGCGTCCCTTGGGATAAATCCAAACACCGTCCAAAAGGCTTATGCACTGCTGGAGGCAGAGAAGATCATCACTTCCCACCCGGGAGCAAAGAGCCTTGTATGTGCCGACGAGGAAAAAATCGCAGCGCTTCGGGCGGAGCTTACGGAAGCGGGGGCGAGGACGGCGATCGCTACCCTCAAAGCCGCGGGTTACAGCAAAGACGAGGCCATCGCGGTGTTGGAAAAGTATTGGGATTTGGATTCGGAGGCGAAGGAAAAATGAGAAGGAAGAAAAAAGAAAATTTCCCGGGGCGAAATCTTCCGGTAGGCTACAGCGTGAAAAAGGAGCGCAATGTATTTGCCCTGTGCATGACGGGGGCGGTTCTTTTCAGCATGACATTCCTGTTAGATTATAGCAGGGCAAGAGAAAGCCTGTTCCGCTATGCGGCGGGAGGACTCAGAAAGGAACTGATTCCGGGAGCCGTGATGGAAGATTTTGTGGACATACTGGGTTACAGCA
>CAVHEY010000138.1:2467-3599 GCA_963635155.1 Bacteroides stercoris | reverse complement strand
CTTGCGACAGCTTGTCTATATTACCACCCTTTTCCCCTCCTGTCAAGTGCATTTTTTCGATTTCTCAGCGATTTTTCAAATTTTTCGGTTTTTTGGTTTGATTTTGTTTTTTATATTGACACCGCCTTCCGTATGCTTATTCGAGTTTCAGGAATCGGCACTCCGTCCACATATAGCAAGGGAACTTGTCGTCTGTGATAAAGGTCGCACCCTTTGTCTGGGATTCCCGGAGCTTTCGCCCTGCCTCCGTGTAACTTGCTTCGTCGTAAAAATCCTGCAAATTGCTGTAGAGCCTGCCGCAGTATTCATGCCCGTCTCTGCTCAGCACATTCAGGATTGCCGAGCCGGAATTCCAGTATATTTTTCCATAGCCCCCGCAAAATCCGTTGTCTGCCTGTTGTGCTTCTTCCCAAGTATACGTTTCTTCATAGCATAGAATTGCCAGCCTGTCTTCTTCGTACAAAACTTTGGTTTCATTGATATCACTCAAATAACTCATGACAAGGTTCTCAAAGTCCACGCCGTCAATCTTAAAGGCAAGGTGGTACTTGCCCTCCGAATACCGGTAGACCCTCAGCTTCGATACAGTATCGTAAAAAAGCTGGTAGTCCCCGTCATTTCTGACCGCACACATTTCGCAGCCGTCAAGAACCTTTATTTTTTCATCGCATTTTCCCGCGGCAAGGTCGATTACCTCGGCAAAGACTGTCACTTTTCCGTCTCCGTTCTCCCCGCTGCCGGTTTCTTCGTCATAGTAATAGGAAACAAAGAGTTTTTTCCCGTCGGAGCTTGCCGATATGCCCAGATAATGCGCCTCAGGGTCAAGAGGATATATCGTTTCCATGTTCTCCATCGGTGAGCTTCCGTCCTTTGCCTCAAAAGGGATCCGATAAATCCCGAAGCCGCCGGGGATCAGGCTCGTATCCACCAAATTGCCATTCAGCGTATGGGCGTCAAAGAGGAAATATGCCGCATCTTCCGTTTCACAGGTTTCCGCATTGAAGTAAAAGGCGTCCTTGCCCTCGGGAGTTCCGTAGTCTGCCGACACGTATATTTCGCCGTTTTCCCCTCTGCTCAGTTGATATGCCACGTATTCCTCTTCCAAAACCGGAATCTTGAAAAAGTCCTGCCA
>CAVHEY010000138.1:0-2175 GCA_963635155.1 Bacteroides stercoris | reverse complement strand
TCATCGTTTTCCTCCGTAAAAAGCTCCGAAAAGCCTTGGAGATCAAAATAAGTGTAGATGCTGCAATTTAAGGAATTTCGCCGGCGGCTTTCTTCTTCCGTGACTTGGTTAGGCTCACGATAGGTAAACTTAACATTTTGTTCGCCGCCGTAGGTGTAAGTGTTCTCCCAATAAGGCTTTGAATTGGCGCTGTTTTTAACACAGATATATCCGCCAAAATGCGCCGTGATTCCCTCCGCAGCCTTTGGGTCGCCGGCTATGGTTTCCTCGAAGATTCTTACCTCGTCCTTTTGCCCAATGGTCTTGCCTGCGGCATAGCCCCCTGCCGCAAGGGACAGAATCAGCGCCGCCGCCGCAATTTTTCTCATCTTCATATTTCCGTCCCCTCCTCTTCATTGACCGCGCTCACCATGGAAAATGCCAGTATCCCCAGCATTACCACCGACAGGAAAAAATTGCTTCCATCACTGTTTAAGTCCGCGTAAAATCCTCTCGTGAAAAGGTAGAGGATCAAAAGCACCGCCACCGGTTTGGTTTTCCCCTTTCGCAGCAAGCAGTTGAACCGGGCGATCGCCGCCCCCAGCGCCGCAATGCCTACGACATTTCTTATCACCAGCGAAAGGTCCCCCGCCGGCAGCCAAAATTTCAAATCGTGGCTCCTGCTGAAAGCCAGAAAGACTCCCACCTCTCGATTGACAGCCTCCGAAATGTTTTGCGTAAAATACGCCCCGAAACCGTATAGGAGCGCCACCGCCAATCCCCAAAACGCCGCAAAAGCGAGGATATTGCTCAGGACTTCCCCATAAAAAATCTCTTTCGGCGATGTTTTCAGCCGCCTCAGCGTGTAGTTCACCTTGCTTTTTGAGGCTTTCATGGAATTGCACAGGGCAAGTGCCAGCAGTATAAAGCCGACTTTCAGCGGAAGCGCCCCGCCCCTTGCGAAAAGATTTTCGTAGTACATGGTCTCGTTTTGCATCATGGTATATAGGAAAACCCCCTCTGTCAGCATCGTGAGCAATATCACCGCCGCGACTTTTCTTCCCCCGTTTCGCAGCAGCAGCTCAAAGATTGACAGCTTTGCTCTCATGTCTTCTCTCATCGTTCTTCCTCCATGCGGGCGATCGCTTTGCCCACCCGGTCGGCTCTGTAGCTATAGGTTTCCTTTATGATGTCAATGAGTCTCCGTCCCGATTCGTCGATTTCTTCAAGACTCAGGTCGCCGATGATTTCGCCCTTGTGGAGCAAAACCGCCCTTCCGATAAAGTCCGTAACTTCCTCGATCAAATGGGTCGAGAGCAGCACCGTTTCCGTCGGCTCCAAAATTCCCAGCAAGACCTTGTAAAAATCCTCCCGATTGAAAACGTCGTTGCCTGCAAAGGGTTCGTCCATCAGAATGTAATCCGCCCCTTGAGAAAGGGCGAGAATCACCTCGAACTGATTTTTCTGTCCGGTGGAAAAGCTCCCGATTTTTTTGCGCCGCGGAAGCTCGAAAAAATCCATCAGGGCATCGAATCTCTTTTCCCGAAACCCATCGAAATGCTCCTTATAAAACTCTTCGTGTCCCTCTCCACTCAGTGCCGGGAAAAACGAATGCTCACCGGTGGCAAAGGAAATTCTCGTGATATTTCTGTGGGTGATTTTTTCTCCGTCCAAGGTAATTTCGCCGTCGTATTTGACAAAACCCAGTATGGACTTCATCAGCGTGGTCTTCCCCGCGCCGTTTTCCCCGAAGAGTCCGACGATCTCTCCCCTTGGAAGGGTGAGGTTTACATCGTTCAGCGCAACTTTGTCCGTGCCGTATTTTTTTCTCAAATTTTTTATCGCCAGCATCTAAAATACCCTCCATTTCTCCAAAAGGAGACTCCACTGTCCCGCCGCCAAGGCTTCCTCCGGGGTCCCCTGCATATATATAAAGTAGTAAATTGCGAAAACCGCCGCCATAGCCAGCAAAATTCCTGCCGCCTCCATCAACGGGAGAACGACGCATCTTCGGCAAAGCTCCCGGCTGTCGGGCAGTCTTTTCATGGTGTAAAAGGCGTTGCTGCCGTTTCTGTGGTAGGCGTAGTGGTTAAAAACCTGCGCCGACAGGCAAATCAGTGCCATCAGGGGGAACGCCGCCATGCTGTAACCCAGTATGTCCACAAAATCTTCCATCACGGCTCCCGGAATCAGTTC
>CAVHEY010000137.1:0-3664 GCA_963635155.1 Bacteroides stercoris | reverse complement strand
TCCTTCATGTAGACAAGCGCCACGTCGTTTTTTCCTACGCTGCCTACGTTGTAAGCCTTGAAAATCAGGTTTTTGTCCCGAATGCGCCGGCGAATCAGCCCGATGTTTGCCATCAGGGTTTCCGTGAAGCCGTCCTTGGCGCCGCGGAGGGTCTTTTCCTTTTCCGGCTCCTCCACGGCGCGGGCAGGATAAGATCTGGCGTCCATGATTATGATCTTATCCAGCCCTTCCACGATAAGTGGAACAAGGCCGGTGTATAATTTCGTAATTGCGGCGTTCACCGCCGCAATTTCCGCTTCCATAAAGGGAAGATTCCGCTCCAAAAACTCCTGACTGCTTGTAAGCCCCGCCATGGCTTCCGGCTCCACGGCAAGGAGATATTTAAACAATTGCAGCGCCTTGTCCGAATCGTGCAAACCGTCCACAAAAAACACGCTGGCTCTCCGTCCGCCGATGATGAGCTTTCGCTCCAATATGTCAAAGCTTTCTCCGATGGGAAGCTCCCTCCTGAAAATTTCAAGATAACTCTCAAAGGCTGTTTTTTCTCTTTTCCCCATTTTCTCTCCTTCTCTCCTTTCGGTACAATCCCCGTGGCTGCGTTCCCTTTTGCCATCACATATTTTACGCCGCATATTCCCTCGCATATTTTCTTCCTCTTTATTCTTCCAAAATCTTGCCATTTCATACTTTTGCATATATAATAGAGTGTCGGAATATTTGATTTTGCGGTGGGGTGACGGTTTTTGCCCGCCTTGCCATCATTTACGGAGGATAAATATGAATTACGAAAAATTGGCGGAGCTTCTTTTTCCGCATATCACGAAAACGCCGGAGGACTACGAAGCCCTTTATCCGGAAAGAAAGCTGCCTGCGGGGGCAAAGGTAACGAGGCTCGGTCCCAGCCCCACGGGCTTTATCCATCTTGGAAATCTCTACGGAGCCTTTGTGGACGAAAGGCTCGCCCACCAGTCCGGCGGCAGGTTTTTCCTCAGAATCGAGGACACAGACGACAAACGCTATGTAGAGGGAGCCGTTGAGGTCATCATCAATTCCCTCAGGTTTTTCGGCATCAATTTTGACGAAGGCGCCACAATGGATGGGGACGTGGGGGAATACGGGGACTACACCCAGAGCCACCGAGGCGAGATTTATCAGTGCTTCGCGAAGAAGCTGGTTTCTGAGGGACACGCTTACCCTTGTTTCCTTACCGAGGAAGAAATCGCCGAAATCCACGCAAAGCAGGAAGCGGAGAAGGCAAATCCCGGAATTTACGGCAAGTGGGCGGCGAGCAGAAGCCTTACCATGGAAGAAATCGAAGCAAATCTTGCGGCGGGAAAGCCCTATGTAATCCGTCTCAAATCCGACGGGGACATGAGCCTGCCGGAGGATCAAATCCGCCGTTTTCAGGTGGAGGACGCCATTCGCGGAACCCTGGATATGCCGGTGAACGATCAGGATACGGTTCTGCTCAAGGCTACGGGCATTCCGACCTATCATTTTGCCCACGTTGTGGACGACCACCTGATGCGGACCACCCACGTTGTTCGCGGCGCGGAATGGATTCCGTCCCTGCCGATTCATGTGGAGCTTTTCGATAAGCTGGGCTGGAAGCTTCCGATTTATTGTCACACGGCGCAGCTGATGAAGCTGGACGAAGAGGGCAACAAGCGCAAGCTTTCCAAGCGCAAAGACCCGGAGCTTTCTCTGGACTATTACAGAAACGAGGGCTACCACCCGGCGGCGGTGCGGGAGTATTTGCTTACGATTCTGAACTCCAATTTCGAGGAATGGCGCATCGCAAACCCTGATGCGGACATCGACGAATTTACATTTACCACGGAAAAAATGAGCAATTCCGGCGCGCTCTTTGACCTGAACAAGCTCAACGACGTGAGCAAGGACGCGCTGCTGAAAATTCCGGCTTCCGAGCTTTTCGATTTTCTCAAGGCATGGTCGGAGGAATTCCAACCGGAGCTTGCGCCGATTTTTGAAGACCGGGCTTATCTGGAAAAAATTCTCGATATCGGCAGACATGAGGAGAGAAACCCGCGTAAAGACCACATTTATGCGAAGCAGATCATCCGCAATATCAGCTATTTCTTCGACGATATGTTTGAAATTCAGGACGAGTTCCCGCAGGAAGCGGCGGAGGACGTTTCCCTCATTCTCTCGAAATATCTCGAAACCTACGATCATTCCGACGATCAGGAAACCTGGTTCGGCAAAATCCGCGAAATCACCGCAGAGCTGGGCTACGCGGTAAAGCCAAAGGATTTCAAGAAAAATCCGGAGGCATACAAGGGTCATGTGGGACACGTCAGCACGGTTATCCGGGTGGCGCTCATGGGCAGGCAGCAGTCCCCTGATGTTTGGGAAATTCAGCAGATTCTCGGGGAGAAGCGCGTTCGGGAGCGGCTGGAAAGGTTTATCTAGGGCACGGAAAATTATATCTATATAAGATTTGAGCCGCAGCGGGAAAATCCGCTTGCGGCTCGTGTTTTATTCAGTTGCTTTCGCTCTCCGCAGGAGTGGACGGCTCGATCTGAGTCGCCGTTGTGTTCTCCGACGTCGCAGCTTCCGAAGCAGGAGATGTTTCTATATCGGCGCTTTCGGACTGAACCGGAGTGGTTGTTGAAGATTCCTCCGCGGCGGTTTTGCCTTTCTCGACGTTAGATTTATCGGTCTCTTCAGCCGTTGTATCCTTCGGCACAGGAGATGATTCGGTATTATCTGTGCCTTTCTTTATTTCGGAATCGGTTTGCGTTGTGTCAGACACCGCCTTCTCCTCAACAGCTTCCTCGACGTTTTCTGTCAGGCTGTTTGCCGTCAGTGAAAGAGCATTTGAAGGTGTGCCGATTGAATCTCCGTCTTTAATATTTGCTGTGCCGGAGTAGGTTCCCCACTGAGGTGTGACGGTTAAAGTCTGATTTATTGCGGCATTGAAGGTAAATGTCAGGGTACTGCCTTGCGCCAGACCTTCGGTGTAATAGTCCATATCACCTAACTTCACCTTGCAGTAACCGATCGTTGCAGTGCCGCCGATCTGTATCGTGATAGAATACTGTCCGGCATTTGTAAATGTAATCTCACCGTTCTGATCGGCTGTTAAAGTTTCCGTTTTAGTTGCATTATCTACTTCGACTGTTCTCGTTGCAGTCACCGTAGCAGTATAGGTTGCGGCTTGGATCTTGCTCACGCCGGTGTTGCCGGTGGCGGTGAACCACGCCCAGCTCATGCCGCAGAGGCAGACAGCGCAAAGGCAAACGCTGAGAACCGAGGGGGCGAGGATATGAAAAAGTCCGTCGCTATGCTCCTTTTCTGCGGAGTGTTTCGGTTTCCGAAACAGGCGGCTATAGATTCGCCCTGCGGCTTTTTCGCTGACAAAGGGAAGCAGGCGGATATAATGGCGGTGAAGTCTGCTCTGCCAATAAATATACTCGTCGCTGTCCTGCGCCCTGCGCATTTCGTCTGCAATCCGGCGGGTTTCCTCGTTAAATCTGCCGAGAAATCTCGATATCATCGCAACGATCAGCGTAACGATGCCGATGCAAAGGGCTGCCACTATGGCTGCGGTAATGCCGTTCATTTGTCCTGCCTCCTTTCTTTCTTGATTTTTATTCGGGCAACCAAAGGATACATTGCAGGCAAAGCCGTTTCGCCGGGT
>CAVHEY010000136.1:0-3689 GCA_963635155.1 Bacteroides stercoris | reverse complement strand
GCGGCGGACAATTACTCATCTGTACTGCCGGAGAAGGCTGGTATCAGGAAGATGGGAAAGAGGCTGTCAGCTTGCAGGAAGGAAGTGTTGTGATGATTCCTGCGGGTGTCAAACACTGGCACGGAGCAAAAAAAGACAGCTGGTTTTCTCACATTGCCGTTGAAGTGCCCGGAGAGGAGTGCAGCAGCCAGTGGTGCGAGCCGGTAAGCGATGCGGAATACGACAGCTTAAAGGAAAAGGAAGCGGATTTGCGATAAGCAAAAGAACCGCTCTTTTCCCCTTTCTACCTCTTGTAGATTACAGCGATATTTTTATGGTGGCCGGAAAACAGCTTATTCCCCGCTTGGCGCAAGCATGGCAGTTGACAGCCACCTTCGGGGAAGCATTCCAATCCATCTGCTGCCAGCCCAGCCGGTAGTAATACTCCGGAACCTTTGCGCTACCCCAGATTTCTTTGATTTCCATTTTTTTTGCCGCATCAAATACTACCTGCTGCATAATTTTTCCATACCCCTCGCTGTGGTGATCGCCTCTGACTGCCAAATCACCGAGGGTATAAACATGATCTCTGACCTGTAACGTGACAGCCGCAATCAATTCGCCGGTTTCCTTATCCTCAAGCCGCCACATGTTTACCATACCCTCCGGCGGTGTATCGCTGATTTCAATTTCCATTCCATTTCCAATAACGACATTAAAAAAAGGAGGTCAGCCATGTATACCGGCACGAACCCGTCCGCACTGCGATCCCGCAGGGAAATTGTTCAGGCATTTTTTAGCTTGCTATCCGATGCCTCCTTTGAAGAAATCACGATTAAACAAATTATGGAGGCGACGGATCTTTCCCGCCAGACATTTTATCAGATCTTTGCGGACAAAGAAGAAATTCTGGAATACTATTTGGACACCATATTTGAAGAGTTTATCACCCATACAGAGCAACGCGAGGTGAAAAACCTTTGCGACGCGGCGAAGCTCTTTTTCGAATTTTTTCAAGGATACAAGCAAATCTTTGGTCTGATTATTCAAAACGGAAAGAGCTGCATTATGCAGCGAAAATGCAGGGAATATTTACAAAAAAGCAGGTATATTCATTACGATTTACATGGAGCGCAGACGGAACAGGAACGGGAATACGCTGCGACTTTTGTAATCAGCGGCATGGTCGCCATGTTGGAACAGTGGGCGAAGTCCAGCGAGCCTGAGCAAATCAGCACGGAAGAGTTGGCGCTGCTTGTTTGCCATATAACCGGAGTAGAGTAAATCTCGGCAGTGGATAAAAAATAAACAACCTCATGATAGCAAAAATGGCAATTCGGTGGTATAATTAAAACAAATTCGAAGGCAAGAGGTGGCGAAAATGTCTTTTAACAAACACGATATAAGCCGCAACGCCTGCCAGCTGTTTGGCGGTCAGGCTAGGCAGGGATATGACTGGTGGTGGCATTCTTTCACAGCACGAAATGCAAGGACCGGAGAAGAAAAGCCCTTCTTCGCGGAGTTTTTTCTCTGCAATCCCGACTTAGGGGGCAAGGAACCGATACTGGGACAGCTTCCTGAGAACAAATCAAAGGGCAACAGGCCTTCCTACCTAATGGTGAAGCTCGGATGCTGGGGCGAGGACGCCGTGCAGCTCCATCGCTTTTTCCCATGGGAAGATATAAACGTGGATTTCGGCGTACCCTTTTCGGTATCGGCGGAGGAATGCGAGCTGGGAGAAAAGATGCTCCGTGCTCACGTAAAGGTCACCGAAGAGGAAGCGAAAGCGCATCACGAATGGATGTGCGGCTCGGGAGAAATTACCATGGAGCTTGCGATTAACAAGATTATCCCATTCAATGTGGGCTACGGCGCAGGCAGGCTTTTTCGCAAGCTACAGCTCTTCGAAATGTTCTGGCACGCAGAGGGAATGAAAACAAAGTTCAAAGGTACGGTAACGCTGAACGGCGAAACATACATCGTCGAGCCGGAGACTTCCTATGGGTACGCGGATAAAAACTGGGGCAAAAACTTCACTTCGCCTTGGGTCTGGCTGTCATCGAACAATCTGCGAAGCGAACTGACGGGAGAAAAATTATCGGACAGCGTTTTTGACATCGGCGGGGGCTGCCCGAAGGTGGGACCGATCCGGCTCCCACGGAAGCTGCTTTCGGCGTTTTGGTACGAGGGCAGAGCCTATGAGTTCAACTTCTCGAAATTCTGGACCCTTTGCAGAACGAAATTTGACTGCCGGGAGGAGGCGGACCGCATGATATGGCACGTGGAGCAGACCGCAGCGAATCGCCGCATGGTAACGGATATCACCTGCGAAAAAAAGGATATGCTGCTGGTAAACTACGAATCCCCGGACGGCGAGAAACGGCACAACCGGCTTTGGAACGGCGGCAACGGCGTAGGCACTGTGGAGCTTTATCATCGGGGGAAATTAGTGGACCGGATTCACGCCGAAAACGTAGGCTGCGAGTACGGAGAGTATTGCTAAAAGATATTATACAAGGAGAAAGATCAAAATGAAAAGAATCGGTTTTATCGGTATGGGAAATATGGCACAGGCGCTGGCAACGGGATTTTTGCGCGGCGGAAAGGAGACGGCGGAAGAACTTTTCGCCTTTGCTCCGAACCAAACAAAATTAAAGGAAAATGCGGAGCGCATCGGTTTCGTACCCTGCGAATCCCCGGCGGAGGCGATAGAAAAGGCGGAGCTGGTAATCATAGCCTGCAAGCCCTATCAGGTTCAGGGCGTTTTAGAGGAAAATCACGACTCTCTGGCAGGAAAAACCATCGTAAATGTGGCTTATGGCTGGACGTTGGACAAGGCGCTTCCGTTTTTGGCGGAAAACACGCATTACCTCCACATCGTGCCAAACACGCCGGTGTCCATATGCAGCGGGATCCTGCTTGCGGAAGAAGCAAACACCTTGACAGATGAGGAACCATGGGTGCGGGAACTCCTCAGCTCGGTGGGCGCCTATGTAAAACTTCCTACCCATTTGATCGGGGCGGCAAACGCGGTGGCAGGCTGCGGACCGGCATTCATCGCCATGATGATCGAGGCGCTGGGAGACGCAGCGGTAAAGCACGGACTTTCCAGAGCGCAAGCCTATACCCTTGCATCGAGTGTAATGGCAGGCACGGCGCAGCTGCAAAAGGAAACAGGACTGCACCCTGCGATTTTAAAGGATCAGGTCTGCTCCCCGGGTGGACTTACCATTCGCGGAGTCGCGGCGCTGGAAGAAGCAGGCATGAGAAACGCCTTGATAAAGGCTGTGGACGCCACATTTATTTAGCTGCATAGTTATTGACAAAGGAAAGCCCCCGGAAACCAAAATAACCGGAGGCTTTTTATTCTTTCGTGAAAAGCCTTTGCAGAAGTTCCTGCAAAAAGCTCTTCTCCCAAATCCTTGTGAATTGTCGGAATCCTCTGAATCGCTTTTAGCCCAGGATCGCCTTTAAATCTTCCTCAGGGGTGGTGGTAGGACCGATATTGTAGTGATCTACGAGGAAATTCAGCACATTTGGCGAAACGAAAGCCGGAAGCGTCGGACCCAGGCGAATGTCCTTGATTCCCAGATACAGGAGCGTAAGGAGAATGCACACCGCCTTCTGCTCATACCAGGAAAGAATGATGGAAAGGGGCAGCTCGTTTACGCCGCAGCCGAATGCCTCCGCAAGGGCAAGGGCAACCTTAA
>CAVHEY010000135.1:0-3691 GCA_963635155.1 Bacteroides stercoris | reverse complement strand
AGATTAGTTGTGCATGGTTTTTATTGATTTCAGGATTCAGAAAAGTCAAAATAAAATTCCGAACAAGAAGCGGATGTAAGCGGCTGTTCAATTCGTCAATGCATAACACTCCGCCCTTTTCCAAAACTTCATGTAGCGCAGGGTACATTGCAAGCATTTTCAAAGTTCCTGCGGATTCTTGGTGCAGCGGAAGCTCCGTATCATATCTTCCACGAATCCCTTCGGCAAAGTCCTTGATAAGAATGAAACGGCTTGTTTTCAGGCATTAGAAAAGCCCGGAACACTTTTCGTATCCCGAGCCGAGTCGTGGTGGAGCTATCGCTTCTCTCATCGAACCGCTCCGGGGTTCGACCTGCGATTAAATTGGTGGAGATGGCGAGAGTCGAACTCGCGTCCGAAAGCATTTCCACAGGATTTTCTCCGAGCGCAGTTAATGATTTATCGTTTCGCATCGGCTGCCGCCCATTAACAAGCTGCCGCCTCCGCTATCTCGCTAGTCCCTTGCGAATACCGAGAACTCTCCGCAGGTTTTCCCGTATAGTCGACGCCGGGTTCACAGTCTACGGGTAAGCTGTGACCGACGCGCGTCGCGCCTTAGGCGCTGCAGAACTATGCTGCTAATGCGAAATTGTTGTTATTTTTAGCGTTTATATTTAACGGGCCCTTTTTAAGGTAGTCTGAGCCAACTACCGCTCGCTTATCCGGCTTCTACACCCCCGTCGAAACCTTTACATCCCCATGTATTGTATAATCTCGTATCCATGCATCGCGCCCCTTCATAAGTAACTCAAAGCTGCGCCCCGAAAGGTTACATCCCTTTGAGGCTTACTCTGCGGCTTGCCCCGCGACGGTCGCCGGCTGAAAATAACATCTTGCAAGGGCTGTCAGCTGTCAGCGGGTTTTCATGCGGCGCTCCATGTCCCGCTTCGCGTCCCGTTTTGCGATATCCTCGCGCTTGTCGTAGTTCTTTTTGCCTCTGGCAAGCCCGATTTCCACCTTTGCAAGCCCCTCTTCATTTATATACATTTTCAGCGGAACAATGGCAAAGCCTTTTAGGGTCGTCTGCCCGATCAGCTTGCGGATTTCCTGCTTATGTAACAAAAGTTTTCTTTCCCGAAGGGGATCGACGTTGAAACGGTTGCCCTGCTCGTAGGGGCTGATGTTCATGCCGTAAAGGATCATTTCCCCGTCCCGGATACGGGCGTAGCTTTCCTTGATGCTCACCTTGCCCTGCCGAACGGATTTTATCTCGGTTCCGGTAAGGACGATGCCCGCCTCGTAGGTTTCCTCTATGAAAAAGTCATGGTAGGCTTTTTTGTTGTTCGCCACCAGCTTTCGTTCTTTCTTTGCCATAAACATCTCCAATCTGCCGCCTATGCGGCTTTCACACAGCAGCTTTTGCGCAACGGTTTTCACGTAGCGGCTTTCCTGCGCGGCTCCGCCGCCTGTCGCCGGCTCTCACGCCCTCTTTATTCTAATCTTTTGTCAATTTTTTAAGTTCAATTACCTTCCCGATGATTTTGCTCCTGTCAATCGTCAAGACATCGCCGTAAACCGCAGGGGCGTCGCATTCCAGCGTCACAGTTTCCCCTGAAATCCGGGAAATTCTCCGCACCGCAAGCATTCCGTCCTGAGTGTCGAAATCGTAAAAGGGCGCTTCAAACAGCACTAAATCCCCTTCCTCAATACTGCCGATAGCTGTCTTTTGCACGAGAACCCGCTGCCCCGGCTCGAAGGTGGGATACATAAAAATGCTCTCGATTTCAAAAATTCCGAAGTTGGCATAAAGCGCGGCGGCAAGGGCGATTCCCCCAAGTGCCGAGCCTGCTTTGAGAACCCTTTTGCCCAACCTTCTGCCCAAGGCGTAACCTCCGTTTTCTCGTCATTTTATCTTTCTTTTACTAAAATACCTTTATGTTCTTGAACGGGTAAAGCCGGATAACAACCTTTCCTACCACCGTGTCTTCGGAAACCGTTCCCACCCGCGGAGAACGGCTGTCCTCGCTGACGCCTCTGTTGTCTCCCATGACAAAAAGCTCGCCCTCGGGAACCGTGATTTCCTCCATTTCCCCGGAGATTCCCTGCTCCGCCACATAAGGCTCGTCGATTTTTTCGCCGTTCACATAGGTGTATCCGTCTTTGATGGCTATGGTGTCCCCCGGCAGAGCGATAATCCGCTTGATGAGGTTCTTCACATTGCCCTCGTCGTCCAAAAGTTCCGACTTAAAAACGATAACGTCCCCTCGTTCCGGTTCCCCGAAAAGTTTGTAGGCTTGGCGGCTGGTTATCACATAGTCTCCCGGCTGGAAGTTGGGCTGCATGGAATTTTGTTGTATGATAATCGGTTTCAGGAAAACAAGAATCACCGCCGCAATTACAACGGCAATCAATATATCCTTCACCCAGTCAAGTATCTTTTTCAGCATCTTTTCACCTCGTAGTATTTCCAAAAATAGTCTGTTTTATTCGTTCAAAATCCGCAGGAAGCTGCGATTCTATCACCGGCGGCATCGTGGGTTTTGCGGTGTCTTCCGTGCAGCTCGCCGCATCGCAGCCCGCTGCGCCGCAATCTCCGCCACCGACCTCAGCGTTTTCTTCGAAAACCAGCTTGTATGCGTGCAGGAGCTGAGTGGTGAGCCCAAATTCCCTTTCCATCAGGGCGTTCACCTTTTTATCGCCGTATTTCCCGTCGCCGATGATGGGATAGCCTGCCCTGGCAAGATGGGCGCGGATCTGGTGCGTTCTTCCGGTCAAAATTTCGACCTCTGCCAAGGTATAATCTCCGCCCCTAAAATTCGCGGTTTCCAGAGGTCTTACAATCGTCTCCATGAGCTTTCCCTCCGCTTCCTCGGAAAGCACGCTGACCAGGTTTTTCTCCTGATCCTTTGTCATCTTTGCCCTGAGCCGAATCGGTTTTTGGAGTTTGCCTGCCACGATGGTCAGGTAAAGTTTGTGGATTTTGTCCTTTTCCCTAATCCATTTGTTAAGATTTTGCAGCGCCGCCGCGTTCTTGCCGAAAATCACAAGCCCCGTGGTGTTTCGGTCCAGTCGGTTTGCGGGAGCCGGCACAAAGGTTTTCTCCGTCCTTGGATTATAATCTCCCTTTTCGATCAGATAGTCGATTACCTGATTGGCCAGGTGGTTTTTCTTTTCGGTGCGGTCCCCGTGGGTAAGCAGCCCGAAGGGCTTTTCCACGACCAAAACATTCTCGTCCTCATAGGCGACTTTAAACTGCCGCTTCACCTTTGGGCGCGTCTTTTCTTTTCGAAGCTTCGCCGCCGTCTCGTCGCTGACATAGACGGAAAGCTCGTCTCCCACCGAAAGCATGGTGTTTTCCCCCGCCCGCTTGCCGTTTACCTTAACGTCCTTGCGGATAATCTTGTAGATCGCGCCTAGGGTCGCGTTGTTAAAATATTTTTTCAAAAATCGGTCGAGCCTCTGCCCCGCCTCATTTTCCGTAATCGTGATTTTAAACATAAAATTATTATACAACAAAATACCTTGAGAAGAAAGTCCAAATGTGATAAAATATATTATCAGTTCCTAGGAACACTTACGGAGGACAAAATGAAAAAACTCAAAGATTTTATATATGACAAAAACGATATCATTATTGCGGCTCTGATTCTTATCGCGGCGGCTTTGATTATTACCTGGAGAATGAATGTGATTCTCGATTATCCGAAACAGC
>CAVHEY010000134.1:1995-3881 GCA_963635155.1 Bacteroides stercoris | reverse complement strand
ACTCAGGGCTTATTTTGTGGTGTTTGAAAAGGAGAAAGAAAGAGAAAAGAATGGGAAAAATTATTGCGATTGTTGTTTTGATCAGCTTTTCGGCGTATTTTTCTGCGTCGGAAACGGCGTTCACATCGGTGAACAGGATCAGAATCAAGAATCTTGCCAATGACGGAGATAAAAAAGCAAGAGCCGTGCAGGAACTTTCGGAGCGCTACGACGACCTGCTTTCAACGATATTGGTGGGGAATAATATTGTAAATATAGCCACATCGGCAATCGGCACCGTGCTTTTTCTGGATATGTACCCGGTTTACGGCGCAACGATTTCCACCGTTGTGGTAACGATAATCGTGCTGATTTTCGGTGAAATATCGCCGAAGAGTCTGGCGAAGGAAAGTCCGGAGAAAATTGCCATGGCGTCGGCTCCGGTGCTGAAATTTTTTATGTTCGTGCTGGCGCCTGTGAACCTGCTTTTCAAGGGCTGGAAAAAGCTGCTGGCGTTGGTTTTCCACGCAGGCGAGACGAAGCCAATTACGGAGGACGAGCTTCTTACCATCGTTGAGGAAGCCGAAACCGAGGGAGGAATCGACGGAGAGCAGAGCGAGCTGATTCAAAATGCCATCGAGTTCAACGAGCTTGAAGCTTGGGACGTGCTTACGCCGAGGGTTGACATCAAGGCTGCGGAAATTGACGCTCCGCTGGAAGAAATCGAGGAGCTTTTCCTTTCCACGGGATTTTCACGGCTGCCGATTTACGAGGACAATCTGGACAGCATCGTGGGGGTTCTCAATCAAAAGGACTTTCATAATTATATAAAGAGCAAGGGCGCGCCGGTTTCGGAGTATGTGAAACCCGTAATCTTCGTGGCAGGCTCCATGAAAATCTCCCAGCTGTTGAAACGGCTCCAGACGGCGAAAACCCACATCGCCATCATCGTAGACGAATACGGCGGAACTTCGGGGCTTGTTACCATGGAGGACATCATCGAGGAGCTTGTGGGCGAAATTTACGACGAGCATGATGCGGTGGCGCTTCAGGATATCGTTCAGCAGCAGGACGGTTCGTACCGGGTGCTTTGCGGGACAAATTTGGATAAGATGTTTGATTTCTTCGACGTGGAAGAGGAAATCGACGCGACGACGGTAAACGGCTGGGTTGTGCTTCAGCTTGATAATTTGCCGAAGGTGGGAGACAGCTTCGTGTACGAGGCTGACTATAAGCGCTTTGAGGTAAAGGTTACAAAAGCTGACACGAGAAAGGCTTTGGAGATAAACATGACGGTAACGGATTTACCGCGTGACGAATAGAGAAAGGGGATCATGTATGGGACTTATGGAAAAAATCTTTGGGGATTTAAACACCAAAGAAGTAAAAAAAATTGAAAAAATTGCGGACAGCGTAATTGCGCTGGAGGATCAAATGACGGCGCTTACCGACGAGGAGCTGCGGGGCAAGACGGCTGAATTTAAGGAAAGAATCGCAGGAGGCGAGAGCCTCGACGACCTGCTGCCGGAAGCCTTTGCGGTGTGCAGAGAGGCGGCGTGGAGAAGCGTGGGAATGAAGCACTTTAAAGTACAGATCATCGGCGGTATCGCTCTTCATCAGGGCAGGATCGCCGAAATGAAAACAGGTGAAGGTAAAACCCTGGTGGCTACGCTTCCGGCTTACTTAAATGCGCTTGAGGGAAAAGGCGTTCATGTCATCACGGTGAACGACTACCTGGCAAAGCGTGACGCGGAGTGGATGGGGAAAATTTACACATTCCTCGGTATGAGCGTAGGCTGCGTGATTCACGGAATCAGCGACAAGACGAGAAAAGCTGCGTACCGGGCGGACATTACTTACGGAACAAATAACGAGTTCGGTTTCGACTATCTGCGGGACAATATGGT
>CAVHEY010000134.1:0-1643 GCA_963635155.1 Bacteroides stercoris | reverse complement strand
TACATCGTAAAGGACGGCGAAATCGTTATCGTTGACGAATTTACCGGACGTCTGATGTTCGGCAGAAGATACAGCAACGGTTTGCATCAGGCAATCGAGGCAAAAGAAGGGGTTTTGGTTCGCTCCGAGTCAAAGACTCTGGCAACCATCACCCTTCAGAACTATTTCAGAATGTACAATAAGCTTGCCGGCATGACCGGTACCGCAAAGACCGAGGAAGACGAGTTCCGCGAGATTTACAACATGGACGTTGTGGTGATTCCTACCAACAAACCGGTCATCAGAGAAGACCTTGACGACGCGATTTTTGCCAAGGAACCTGCGAAATTCCACGCGATCGCGGACAGAATCGCAGAAGCCCACGCCACGGGGCAGCCGGTTCTTGTGGGTACGATTTCCATTGAAAACTCCGAAAGAATCAGCGATATGCTGAAAAAACGCGGGGTGAAGCACAATGTCCTCAACGCAAAGCAGCACGAAAAGGAAGCCGAAATCGTTGCGGAAGCAGGACGGCTGGGGGCTGTAACCATTGCCACCAACATGGCAGGTCGTGGTACGGACATTATCCTCGGGGGCAATCCTGAGTTTGAAGCGAAACGTCAAATGAAAAACGACGGCTACACGGAGGAGCAGATTTCCTTCGCCACGAGCTTTGTCAGCAGCGAGGACGAAGAGCTTTTGAACGCAAGGAAGGTATTTAGCCAGCTGCTGGAAAAATTCAAAGCCGAGAGAGCCGAGGAGCAGGAAAAGGTCAGAGAGCTTGGAGGCCTTTGCATTATAGGTACGGAAAGACACGAATCAAGGCGTATCGATAACCAGCTGAGAGGTCGTTCCGGTCGTCAGGGAGACCCGGGTACGACCCAGTTCTTCATCTCCCTGGAAGACGATTTGATGCGGCTTTTCGGCGGCGAGAGAATCCAGGGCGTTATGAACAAATTCGGAATGCAGGAGGAAGCTCTGGCTGCCGGAATGCTTTCCAGAACCATCGAGGGCGCCCAGAAAAAGGTGGAAAGCCGCAACTTTGAAATTCGTAAATACGTTTTGCAGTACGATAATGTTATGAATAAGCAACGTGAGGTCATCTACGAGCAGCGCCGCAGAGTGCTTTTCGGGGACAATATCAAGCCTTACATTGAGGAAATGATGCAAGACCTCATTCACAGCATCGTGGAACCTATCACCGTAGGCAGCAAGTTTGCGGAGGAATGGGATTTCGATTTGATGAACAAGAATCTCAAGAGACTTACCGAAAGATTCCCGGGGTTATCCTATGATGAGGCGGGAATTCGCGGGCTTACTCCGGAGAAACTGGAAGAGGACGTTATCGCAAAATTCAACGAGCTTTATAGCGAAAAGGAAGCCGAAATCGGTGAGCCGCAGATGCGGGAAGTGGAAAAGATGATTCTGCTTCGGGTGGTAGACAATCGCTGGATGGATCATATCGACGCCATGGACGACCTGAAACAGGGTATCGGGCTTCGCTCCCTGGGACACCTTGACCCGGCAATCGCATATTCGAACGAGGGCTTTGATATGTTCGAGGAGATGATCGGGGATATCAAGGAAGAAACCGTAAGATATTGCTTCGGAGTAACGGTGAACACCGGAACCCAGCGCAGGCAGATCATTTCCGGCGGTCAGAA
>CAVHEY010000133.1:0-3882 GCA_963635155.1 Bacteroides stercoris | reverse complement strand
AAAAGGGCGAAATCACGGAAAATGATGATTTCGTGCAGCAGATCCACCAAAAGGTAGAGGAAGCCAATCGGGACGCGGAGGTGATGGAGATTATGACGCTGGAAGAAGAAATGAAAGTGCAGGAAGAGTTTGCATTCCAAAGGGGTATGGATAAAGGCCTCGAGCAGGGTCGCTTCGAGGGCGAGAAATCCGGAATCGAACGCGGCGCGGCGCAAAAAGAGCGCGAGATTGCAAAGAACCTTAAAGCTCTTAAGCTGACAGCAGAGCAGATTACCAAAGCCACGGGTCTTTCCTTGCAAGAAGTCGAGGAACTGTAAAAGAGAATAAGCGCAGGGCAGATCATGCCTGCGCCGCAGAATATTTTGGATATATCGAAAAAGAGAGCTTCGGCTCTCTTTTTTGTCCAAAATTTTTTTATCCTGCCGCGGAAATTCGACAGACTTCGACCCGGGGGCGGTGTATGATAACCCTGCGAGGTAGACAAGTGGTTATTTACGGCGAGTATCTTTTTACGGAAAACTTCATTACCGGAGGAATTCTCCTCTTTTTTACCGGAAAACTTTTGGGACGGGAGATTTCCAAAGTCAGGATTGCGGTAGGCGCCGGGGTCTGCGGCATCGCTGGGTTTGTTATTTTTCTTCCGGTATCGCCGGCAGTCGGCGTTTCCCTGAGAATCGGAATCGCCGGGGCGGCTGTCCTTTCCGGTCTTGGCGGCGTAAAATCGCCCAAAGCCCTGCTTATCAAAATATCAATTTTTATGGCGCTGACCCTTCTATCCGGCGGCGCCGTTATGGCGCTTATGCTCTGGCAGGAGATTCCCTCCCTATCGGGAGCGGGAGCGCTGTATATTCCGCCCCTGACTTACCTGAGGCTGCTGTGTTTCGGAACGCTCGCCTTTGGATTTTCCTACTTTCTCATCAGGCTGATACGGGACGTTAGGACGGATATCGGGCTTTGCGATACCGCGGAGGTGGAAATCGGCGGGAAAAAGATCTTGCTAAGGGCTATGGTGGACACCGGCAATTATCTGAAAGAGCCGATTAGCGGAAAACCCGTCGCCCTTGTCGCAAAGACGGCGGCAAAAAAACTCGCCGAACTTACAGAACTTACAGAATTTGCAAAATTTGCAGAGGCCGGCGAATTTGCAGGATTCGATAAACCCGGCGAACTTCCGGAGCGTGAACCGCATGGAGAAATCGAAAAGCTTCACGAGTGCCGCGGACCGGGAAGCCCCGATAGCTTTGCCTGCTACAAACGGTACGCATGGATTCCCTTTCGCGCCGTAGGAAGCCAAAAGGGAATATTGGAGGGAATCCGCACGGACTGCATCTATTTCCGCGGAAATCAAATGAAAAACGCCGTAATCGCCTTTTACGACGGAGACTTTGAGGAAAGCGACATTCTTTTGGGGCGAGACTTTTTAGACAGGGGGCTTTCAGATGACTGAATTACATACCATAAACATAAAGGAGAAGATACAGAGGATAAAAAACAAATTGAGATTATGGCTCTTTCTCAGGCTCGGCAAAAAAGGAAAAGGCATATTTTACATAGGAGGAAGCGACACGCTGCCTCCGCCCCTTCCCCAGGAGGAGGAAAGCCGTATGCTGGCAGAGTATGCCAAAGGAAGCATGGAAGCAAGAAGCGTTCTGATCGAACACAACCTCAGACTTGTGGTGTACATCGCCAAAAAATTCGAGAATGCCGGAGTAAACGTGGAAGATTTGATTTCCATCGGAACCATCGGGCTGATCAAGGCGGTAAACACCTTTAAGCTGGACAAAAATATCAAACTTGCCACCTACGCCTCCCGCTGCATCGAAAACGAAATACTCATGTATCTTCGGCGCAGCGTGAAACTGAAAAGCGAGGTCAGCCTGGACGAACCGCTGAACGTGGATTGGGACGGCAATGAGCTGCTGTTAAGCGATATCCTCGGAACGGAAAACGACGTGGTTTCACACAGACTGGAGGAGGAAGTAAATCGCAATCTGCTTTACGGTGCCATGGCAAAACTTAAGCCCCGGGAAAAAGAACTGATGGAAATGCGCTTTGGACTGAAAAACGGCAAGGAAATGACCCAAAAGGAAGTCGCGGACAAACTGGGAATTTCCCAGTCCTACATATCCAGACTGGAAAAGAGAATCATCGTAAGACTCCGAAGGGAGATAAAAAAACTCGGCTAAGCCCTGATTCGGTTTTTATTGGCAGGTATGCAAAACGCCGCCACAGTACATAACTAAAACAAAAAGGAATGGTGTATGGACTATGGCAAACAAGGTTGAAATATGCGGCGTGAACACTGCCAAGCTGCCTCTTTACAAGGACAGCGAAATGATGGACATGATTGAGAAAATTCATGGAGGCGACAAGACCCTCCGAGATGAATTTATCAAGGGAAATTTGCGGCTGGTTCTCAGCGTGATACAGCGGTTTTCCAATCGCGGGGAAAATCCCGACGATCTTTTTCAGGTGGGCTGCATCGGGCTGATCAAGGCGCTGGATAATTTTGACACGAGCCACGGGGTGAAGTTCTCCACCTACGCCGTTCCCATGATTATCGGAGAAATCAGGCGCTATCTTAGGGACAACAATTCCATCAGGGTTTCAAGGTCTATGAGAGATCTTGCCTACAAAGCCCTACAAACCAAGGAGGGGCTGGCGGCGGAGCTGCTGCGGGAGCCTACGGTTTCCGAAATCGCAGAAGCCATGGGTGCAAAGCGTGAGGACGTGGTTATGGCGCTGGAATCCATTCAGGAACCCATGTCCCTCTACGAGCCGGTATTTCACGACGACGGGGACGCCATCTATGTCATGGATCAAGTGCAGGACAACAAAAATACCGACGTCAAATGGATCGAAAACCTTTCTCTTTCGGAAGCCATGAAAAAACTTACCCCACGGGAAAGGCACATTCTCAACATGCGATTTTTTCAGGGAAAAACCCAGATGGAGGTTGCGGAAGAAATTTCCATCAGCCAGGCACAGGTGTCGAGGCTCGAAAAAAATGCCTTAAACTATATGCGAAAATACGTATAAAATCCTTTGAATCCTATTGAAAGACCGACTTTTGGCAAAAATACCGACTGTTTACATTGCCAAGCAGTCGGTTTTCTGTTGAATTATTCGGTGAAATGTGGTTAAATAGAAAGTACGAATATTGATTGACACTTCTGCCGACTCCTTTTCGAGTTGCGGCGTTTTGTCATGGGAGGATAAAAAAGGAATGATCTATACAAAAGAAGTTGAAAATATGTGTCCCGTTAACAAGGGCGCATACCACGGTCCCGCGCCGATACCCCAGGAAGGCAAGTGGACCCGGGTCAAGGAAATAAGCGATATCTCGGCGTTGACTCACGGAATCGGCTGGTGCGCGCCCCAGCAGGGCGCCTGCAAGCTCACCCTGAACGTTAAGGACGGCATCATCGAGGAAGCTCTGGTAGAAACCATCGGCTGCTCCGGCATGACCCATTCGGCAGCGATGGCAGGGGAAATCCTTATTGGAAAAACCCTGCTGGAAGCTCTGAACACGGACTTGGTGTGCGATGCCATCAACACGGCGATGCGAGAGCTTTTCCTGCAAATCGTATACGGAAGAAGCCAGTCCGCCTTTTCCGAGGGAGGACTTGCCATAGGCGCAGGTCTTGAGGATCTGGGAAAGGGAACCAGAAGCCAGGTGGGGACGATTTATTCCACAAAGGTGAAAGGTCCGAGATATCTGGAACTTGCCGAGGGCTATATAACCGAAATCGCCCTTGACGAAGACAATAACATCATCGGCTATAAATATGTAAACATCGGCAAAATGATGGACGGGATCAAAGCGGGAACAGACCCTATGCAGGCAATCGAAAAAGCAAGCGGCAAATACGGCAGATTCGA
>CAVHEY010000132.1:0-4003 GCA_963635155.1 Bacteroides stercoris | reverse complement strand
CAAGCCAGCCCCCTCAGCATATTCGCGTCCAAAAAACAAATCGATTTCTTCAAAATAATCTCCCCCATTTCTTCTACTTGTCCAAAATACTTGCCCCCAAAGTATATCAGCAAAGCGTAGCTTTGGCAATAGTAATTCGCTGACAAGTGGACAAAAAGTATACAGTATAAATACCCGCATCGCTTTTTCACTTTATCGAAACGGGGTATAAAAAGAAACATAGTTCTAGAAATTGAATACTGGGAGGAGATTGTATGAGTAATTTGAAAAACAGTTCCGGAAATCAAAAATGGGCAATCGTAGGATTTTTTACCTTGTTCATGATTTTGATGACATTTAACCTCATTGTGTTCCCGGCTTGTGCCATGGACGCAATGGAAAAATACGGCATCGACCAGGCAGGTCTTACAACCCTTGCCTCCGTTACCTCTGTCGTAGGACTTTTCGCGGGATTCATCTTTGGACCGATTTTGGACAAGCTCGGTTCGAGAAAAACCATCATGGTATCCTTGGCAATCGGCGCGGCTCTTTTTTACGTGAGAGCAATCGTTGCCGGATATGCCATGGCTGTGGTGCTGACCTTCCTCGCGTCTTTTTTTGTTGGCGTTTGTCAGGTAGCGGCGTCTAAGGTGCTGGCGACTTGGTTCCCGCCGGAAAGCGTTTCGGTAGCCTATTCGTTCCAGGCGGCAGGAGCGGGCTTCGGCTCCGCAGGAGCTTTCGCCATCGGCGCGGCTCTCGGACTTGGCGGTTCGCTGATGCTGGTTGCCGTGGGCTACACGGTGCTTTTGGTTTACTGGATATTTGCCGGTAAGGACGGTCCCATCGCTTCGGCGGCTCCGGAGGTTCCCAAGGGAGCAGGCTCAATGGTTTGGAAGAGCAAAACCCTGTGGCTGATGTCCCTTGCGGCATCCTGCGCGGTAGGGGCGACGCTCCTTACAAATTCCTATTGTATCAACGCTTTCGTCGCAAAGGGCATGGATCCGGTGAAGGCTGCGGGAATCGGCACGGTTCTCAACCTTTCCCTTTTGGTGGGCGGATTCCTGGGAACTTACATGATGAGCGCGATCAAGCGATACAACGTGGTAACGCTGATCTGCTTTATCGGCGGCGCGGCAGGATATCTTCTGGGCTGGTTCTTCCCGCTCGGCACCATGACTTGGGTTTGGCTGATTCTCGGCGGACTTTTCATGGGCGGCACGGTAGGACTTACCACCGGACGTACGGCGGTGATTCCTCTTACCGGAGAGTTTCCGCCTGAGGCGATAGGAACCGCTGCGGGAGCGCTGGAGGCAATCAAGGGCGTAATCACCTTCGTGCTTCCGATTGCAATCGCCAAAATTTTCGTGACAAATTTCAACGCTATTTTCATCACATTCGGAATTCTTTGCGTGATCGGTTTCATTACCGGCGGCGTTTTGGTTCCGGAGCTTGGACCTAAGGGCGAGCTACAGCAAAAAGCCGGGAAATAAGCGAAATATAAGAAAAATAGAAATAGAAATAAGGGAAGACCAAACAAAATAGTTTACAAAACAGCTTTTTATAAAAGTTCTCTTGCAGAACCTTTGAAAATCAAATAAAATGATAAGGAGAAGATATTATGAAAGATATGCTTAAAGATCAAGTTGCAATTATTACAGGCGGCGGCTCCGGCATGGGAGAAGCAACGGCAAAACTCTTTGCAAAGGAAGGCGCAAAGGTGGTTATCGCCGATTTTAACGAAGCAAAGGCGCAGAAAGTCGTAGACGAAATCACGAAAGAGGGCGGCGTTGCAAGATTTTACAAGAAAATGGACGTTTCCGACAGAGCCCAGGTTGAAGAAATTGCCAAGCTGACCTTTGACGAGTTCGGCAAGATCGACATTTTGGCAGCTTTCGCAGGAGGAACCTTTGACGGCAATCCGAATTTGACCCAGCAGCAGGTACTGGAAAAGACCACGGCGGTTAACCAGTGGGGAATGTACTATTCCTGCTTCGCAGTGGTTCCGTACATGAAGAAGGCAAAATCCGGCAAGATTATCATCTGTTCTTCCAACGGCGCGTTCAACCCGACGGCTCCGGCTTACGAATACCATATGGCAAAGGGCGCCTGCGAATCCCTGACCGTAAACCTTGCCATGGATCTTGCGAAGTTCGGCATCCGCGTAAACTGCGTAAAACCGGGTCCTATCGTTACGGCATTCTGGGACGAGCTTATGGAAGACGGTCCTGAGAGAAAGGCTATGCTCAAAGGCATCGCAGAGGTTGAAATCCCTCTGGGACGCACAGGCACCGCAGAAGATATCGCAGGTCCGGCACTCTTCTTCGCATCGGATTTGTCACAGTACATCACGGGACTTTGTATGTATGTCGCAGGAGGCGCAGGCTATGTTTACGCTTTCGGACAGTCCTCCATCGCCCACGCGGGAGTCGGCAGATCTGACCTGTAATTTTGCGGCGGCAAAACTTTGTAAGATGTTTTAGGAGTGTTAGAAAATGAAAAAAGAAATTGATTTTGGAAAAAGACTTGCAATCGGCTGTCTCAGACTTCCGATCGTGGACAACGGAATGTCGGCACTGGGGGTAGACGATTCTCAAGTGGACGAAGAGGCTTTTCAGAAGATCGTAGATGTTGCCATGGCAAACGGCTACAACTATTTTGACACCTCGTGGTTCTATCACAACGGAAATTCCGAGAGGGCAATCGGTCACTGCGTTTCCCGGAAATATCCTCGGGACAGCTTCATTCTTTCCGACAAAATGCCGATAAAGTTTATGAAAAGCGGCGCGGAGATGGAACCGATTTTTCAGGAACAGCTGGAAAAAATGTGCGTGGACTACTTTGACTTTTATCTGATTCACGCCATCAGCTCCGAAACCTACGAAAAATGGACAAAAGAGGGCTTGTTTGAATTCCTCGTACAGAAGAGGAAAGAGGGCAAGTTCAGAGAATTCGGGCTGTCCCTGCACGAAACACCGGAGTTTATGGACAAGATTTTAACCGAGCATCCGGAGGTGGATTTCGTCATGCTCCAAATCAATTATCTGGACTGGAACTCTCCTGCCATTCGCTCCAAAGAGCTTTACGAGGTGGCGCAAAAGCACAACAAGCCGATCGTGGTAATGGAGCCTTGCAAGGGCGGCACACTGGCAAATCCGCCGGAAGAAGCCGTCAAGCTGATGAAAGAGTACAACCCGGAGGCTTCCATCGCTTCCTGGGCTTATCGCTTCGTTGCCTCCCTTCCGGGCGTGCGGGTGGTTTCCGTGGGAATGCCGAAGATGGAATTTTTGGAAGACAATATGAAAACCTTCGATAATTTCAAGCCCCTTAACGAGGAAGAATACAAGATTTTGGACAAGGTTGTGGAAATCATCAACGCAAAGACCGCGATCCCTTGCACGAACTGCAAATACTGTGCCGAGGCTTGTCCGCTGGATATCCCGTCAGGAGAATATTTCATGCTCTACAACGATTTCTATCGTCAGAACAGCGGGGCAAAGGGGACCTATTTCAACAATGTCAGCACCCAGGCTTCCCAATATGGCTTCATGATTGAAAGAAAAACGCCGGCGAGCAAATGTATCGGCTGCAAGAAGTGCGAAAAGGTTTGCCCGCAGCACCTTCCGATCGTGGAACTCCTGCGTGACAAGGTAGACGGCGAGCTTTGGGCGGCGAACCCGGACGCAAAGCTTGCGGACATGACATCGGAGCTGTAAAAAAAGAAAAGTTTACAAAAAAACCAAAAATCACTTTACAATTATGCGGAATTGTGATATGTTGGTGACGTGAGTTTCGGAAAGGAAATACGGCGATGCGCGAAAATTTGTTTGAAAATTGCATGATGTCTGGCACGGTTCTTGCGGCAGGCAGGCAGGCAGGCAGGCAGGTTCCGGTTTAGGAGCCGAATTTTTGCGTGAGATAAAACAAATTACAGCAGACCAATTATGATGTTAGAGACTTTTTGCGAAAGCCCGGCGGGGCGTCCTGCGCCCTTAGGCGGGCTGTTCGCGAGAAGTCTTTTTGTGTG
>CAVHEY010000131.1:0-4151 GCA_963635155.1 Bacteroides stercoris | reverse complement strand
GTTTATACCTCGCCGGAGATGTCCGGCGTAGGTCTCACAGAAAAAGAAGCAGTTCAAAAGGGCGTGGAATACGAAACAGGTATCTTCCCGCTCATAGGAAACGGCAAATCCCTTATCATCGGCGAAACATCGGGACTTGTAAAGATCATTGCAGACAAAAAGACAGGGGAAGTGCTGGGAATGCACATGTGCGGCCCGAATGCCACCGAGTTGATCGTAGAAGGGGCGCTGGCTATCACGAAAAAAGCAACGGTAGAGGATATCCTGGCAACGATCCATGCACATCCGTCCGTAGGAGAATCAATACAGGAGGCAGCTCACGCAGTATTCGGAAACGCGCTTAATATGCCGCCGGTTCGGAAATAAAGGAGAAGAAATGTTTGACTATCTGAAATACGAAAAAATTGATGACAGAATCACAGTTGTTACCATCAGCAGACCGGAGGCGCTGAACGCGCTGAACTCCGAAGTGATAGCGGAGCTTGAAGAACTGGTGGGAAATATCGAAAAAGACGAAAGCATCGCGGCGATGATTTTGACCGGAGAGGGAAGATCATTTGTAGCCGGGGCTGACATTGTGGAACAATCCACCTTAGACCTTGCGGCAGGCAGAAAATGGGGCCAGAGAGGAAGCGCACTTATGCGCCGTATTGAAAAGCTCCCGTTCCCGACCATTGCGGCGGTCAACGGCTTTGCCCTCGGAGGGGGATGCGAGATCGCCATGGCCTGCGATATAATCCTGGCATCCGAAAAGGCAAAATTCGGTCAGCCTGAGGTTGGTCTTGGAATCACCCCGGGATTTTCCGGAACCCAAAGACTTCCTCGGAGAGTGGGTCAGGCGATGGCTAAAGAGCTGATTTTCTCAGGAAAGATGATCGACGCTAAGGAAGCCGAGAGGATCGGACTGGTAAATCATGTTTATACCCTTGAAGAATTGATGCCTGCAGCCATAGAGATGGCAGAGTCTTTCATCAAAAATTCAAAGACTGCGGTTTCATACTCCAAGGACTGCATCGACAGAGGTATGCAGGCAGACATCGACAGCGGCATCGCCATTGAAAATGAACTGTTTGCAATGTGCTTCGGAGATGAAGACCAGAAAGAAGGCATGAAGGCTTTCATCGAGAAAAGACCGGCAAATTTTAAAAAGTAAAGGACACAGCATTTTGCTGATAAAAAAACAGATAACGAAACGGAGGAACAAAAATGAACTTGGAATTAACCATGGAGCAGAAAATGATCCGGAAAATGGTTCGGGAATTCACAGAGAACGAAGTGAAGCCGATTGCAGCCGAAACTGACCGTACAGCTCAGTATCCGGCAGAAACGATCGATCAGCTTTTCCGCTACGGCGTAATGGGTATGTGCGTACCGAAGGAATACGGCGGCGCAGGAGCAGATGTACTTTCCGCAGCACTGGCAGTGGAGGAGCTTTCAAAATACTGCGCGTCCACAGGGGACATCGTTGCGACCCACAACGGACTTTGCTGCGACCCGATCTTAGCAAACGGCACCGAAGAGCAGAAGAAAAAATATCTTCCAATGCTCACAACAGGTCACCACGTGGGAGCATTCGCACTCACCGAGCCTAACGCAGGCTCCGATGCCTCCAAAGGTCAGACCGTAGCAAGACTCGAGGGAGATCATTATGTGCTCAACGGCTCCAAGATCTTTATCACAAACGGTTATGTGGCAGATATTTTCGTAGTATTTGCAATGACCGATAAGAGCAAGGGCAACCACGGGATCAGCGCATTTATCGTAGAAAAGAGCTTCCCGGGTTTCTCGGTAGGAAAACACGAAGTTAAGATGGGACTTCACGGCTCCCCGACAGCGGAGATCGTATTCCAGGATTGCATCGTGCCAAAGGAAAACCTTCTGGGACAGGAGGGCAAAGGCTTTAAGATCGCCATGCAGACCCTTGACGGCGGCAGAATCGGCATCGCAGCTCAGGCTCTGGGAATCGCAGAGGGAGCAATGCAGGAAGCCATCGACTATACAAAGGCAAGAGTGCAGTTCGGAAAACCAATCAGCAAATTCCAAAACACCCAGTTCGTACTTGCTGACATGGCAGTAGGCTGTGAAGCAGGAAGACTTCTCATCTACGATGCAGCGGAAAAGAAACAGAATGGCGTGCGCTATACAAAGGAAGCGGCAATGGCAAAGCTTTTCTGCTCAGAACACGCAAATAGGAGCGTAACCAAGGCACTTCAGGCACTGGGCGGCTACGGCTACACCAACGACTATCCGCTGGAAAGAATGATGAGAGACGCAAAGATTACCGAAATCTACGAAGGAACATCGGAAGTTCAGAGAATCGTAATTTCCGGAAATATGGGACTGTAGGAGGGAAGAACAAAATGAAAATAGTAGTATGTGTAAAACAGGTACCGGATACCACCGAAATCAGAATTAACCCGGAAACAGGCACATTGATCCGTGACGGCGTGCCGAGCATCCTTAATCCGGACGATGCAAACGCCCTGGAACAGGCGCTTCAGATAAAGGACAGCCAGCCTGATACAGAAGTTGTAGTCGTGACCATGGGGCCTCCACAGGCAAAGGAAATGCTTCGTGAATGCCTTGCAATGGGCGCAGACGATGCGGTTCTCCTTTCCGACAGAGCCCTGGGCGGCTCAGATACCTGGGCAACCTCAAACGCAGTAGCGGCAGGGGTAAGAAAGGTGGGAGGATATGACCTCATCTTCGCAGGAAGACAGGCAATCGACGGAGATACCGCCCAAGTAGGTCCACAGATGGCAGAAAAACTGGGAATCCCTCAGGTAACCTATGTAAAGGAATTTAAGCTTGAGGGAGATCACGTAATCGTAAAGCGTGCCCTTGAGGACGGCTACGAAGAACTGAAAGTAAAACTTCCTTGCGTTCTTACCTGCATCAAGGATCTGAACACACCCAGATATATGTCCGTACCGGGAATCCTCAAGGCGGCGCAGCAGGACATCAAGGTTTGGAGCGCGGCAGACATCGGCGTTGATTTAACCACGGTAGGACTGAAAGCCTCCCCGACAAACGTATTCAAATCTTTCACACCGAAGCCAAAGGGAGCAGGGGTAAGCGTAGCAGGAGATACCCCGAAAGAAAAAGCAGAAAATCTTGTCAGTGCTTTGAAAGAAAAACACATCATCTAAGGGGAGGAAGGAAACCATGGCAAATTTTGAAGAATATAAAAACATCTGGGTCTTTGCAGAACAAAGACAAGGAAAGCTTATGAATGTAGCCCTTGAACTGGTGGGCGAAGGTCATAAATTATCCAGAGAAATCAGCGATAAAACCAAGGTATGCGCAGTTCTGGTAGGCGACAAGGTAGATAACCTTGCAGAGGAGCTGTTCGCATACGGCGCAGACAGCGTATATCTTTTAGAAGACCCGCTGCTGGGACAATACACTACAGACGGATACACAAAGGTAATCACCGACGCAATCAACGAGTACAAGCCTGAAATCGTGCTTTTCGGCGCAACCCATATCGGAAGAGATTTGGCACCGAGAATCGCCGCAAGACTCAACACAGGACTTACCGCAGACTGCACAAGACTTGACATCAACGTAGGAAACTACATGGACTATCTGGAGGCAAACACCACTGCAAGCCTCAAAGGACTGGACAGAGAAGATAAAAGCACAGGACTCAAGCAGACAAGACCTGCATTCGGCGGAAACCTCATGGCAACCATCGTAACCCCGAATACCCGCCCGCAGATGGCAACGGTAAGACCGGGAGTCATGGCAAAGAGAGAAAAAGAAGAAGGCGCCAAGGGCGAAATCGTGGTTGTCGATGTAAAGCTGGCAAAGGAAGACATCAACGTAGAAGTTCTGAACGTGGTAAAGGCGGCAAAGGAACTGGTTTCCCTGACAGACGCAAAGATCATCTGCTCCGGAGGAAGAGGTCTCGGAGATGCCGAGGGCTTTAGTCTCATGCAGGAATTTGCAGACAAAGTAGGGGGCGTGGTAGGAGCCTCCCGTGCGGCAGTAGACGCAGGCTGGATCGACCAGAGCCACCAGGTAGGTCAGACAGGAACCACCGTTAAGCCGGAAATTTACTTTGCTTGCGGAATCAGCGGCGCAATCCAGCACCAGGCAGGAATGCAGAACTCCAAGATCATCGTAGCCATCAACAAAGACCCTGAATG
>CAVHEY010000130.1:0-4169 GCA_963635155.1 Bacteroides stercoris | reverse complement strand
TCAGGAAAAGCGCGAGATTGCAAAGAACTTCAAGAAGTCCGGAATCCCCTTTGACATAATCGCAAAGAACACGGGTCTTTCCGTACGAGAAGTCGAGGAGTTGTAGAACCGGCAGGGTAACAGCCATTACCCGCGGATACGAACAATTTCCGATGCGCTTAAGCGATGTGGCGATGAACCGGATTGTCTTGTCGCTTTGCCCACCGCGGCGTGACAGTGAACGAAAAATTCTGCGTCTGGCGGAAGAAGATAAAAAAAGCGAAAGCAGCGGAAACGGCTGGTGTATGGTACATTAAGCCGCGCCTGCTGCTTTTAAGTTTCGTTTCTATAATTTTTTAATCTCAGCAGCGGAGAATCCCGCCGCGGATTTTATCTGTTCGAATTATCCAGCCTGCTGTTGTCGTTTTTTCTGTAAATTCTTGCGCCCACAATCATAATTACGGCGAACAGAATCAGGTAGAAAATCATCGGACAGGAGAACCTTCCCTCGGCTGCCGCCGCTTGATAAGGCTGCCAGCCGTGAGCGTAGAGCGCCGCAAATACCATGAAGACGCTGCCGCAAATGCCCAGAATCGGAGCCACAAAACGCTTGACCGTGCCCAGGTCCGTCGCCTTCCTCATGAACTGGATAAAAATCGGAATGTACAGCGCGTATACCGTTACAATCGGAAGCTCCGAGGAGTCAAATCCGAAAAGCCCGAACCAGTTAAAATCGGCAAGGTTCGCTCCGTAGAAGAAGAAGAACCAGATTCCGCACAGGAGCAGCCCCAAAATCGACGAATTGTTCGGCATATTCGTTACTTTATCCACCTGCGCGAACATTTCCGGATGCGGACCGGAGTTTCTGACTGCCAGAGCGTAAATTCCTCTTGTGCAGCCCAGCATCAGCCCATTGAGGGTTCCCATGCAGGAAATCGCCACGAAAACATTGAGAATGTTTCCGAAGGCACCGCCGAAAACGTTGATATAGGCTACGGTTGCCCCCTCTGCCATGAGGGTTTCCACCTTTGCGCCCCCTGCAACGCCGATATAGTAAAATATGTATACGGATACGATGATGATACCGCCTACAATCAAGGCAATAGGCAGATTTTTTTTGGAATTTTTAAGTTCCGCGTTGATGGAAGTTGCGATGATCCAGCCCTCATATGCGAAGGAAGTTGCAACCACAGCCGCAAACAACGGATTGCCGTCGGTGGCAGCCCCTGCGTAAGCGAGATTTTCCATGAGAACGCCGTGATCGGAAATGAGACCGAAGATGATGCCCACAACAGCCATAAGAACAAGAGGAATGAGCTTGATGATGGTAGTGGCAACTTGGAAATGCCCCGCCAGCTTCGGTGAAAGGGCGTTGATGGCATAAGCCGCGCAGAGGAACAGCAGCGAAAGCGCCATACATTCGGGACCTACAACGCAGCCTCCCTCAGAGGCAGGAATCATCAGCGTAAAGGTATCGGGAAACGCCGATGTCAGGAACACGAGAGTGTACCTTGCCGACAGCCACGCCAGCACCGACGTCAAAGTAGGATAGTAGGCGAGGGTCAGAAACCAGCCCACCATATAGCCGTATTTTACGCCCACCGTCGCCTCCGCGTAGTCCACGATACCGTTGACCTTTTCGTACTTTGTCGCCATAATCGAGAAAGCCCATATGCAGCAAAGCATGATCGCTCCGCCGATGAGCCACGCCAAAATGCCCATGACCATGTTTCCCTCGGTCTTTTGAAGGATCGTCTGTGCCTTAAAGAATACGCCGGAACCCATTACGATGCCAACCACCATGCATATCGCCGTAACGAGACCGTATCGCTTATGAAGACCATTTTCCATTTTTCTTTTTCTCCAATCTTTTTCGTAGCCTACCGATGTAAGTTCACAGGTAAGCTCATACACACCCTGCAAATTATTGTTCTTGCACAAAAAATATGAAAAACTTTTATGCAAAAAAACGATTCTGAAACAGGCGTGTTATAATTTTATCATACGCGCAAATAAATCGCAAGAAAATTTTGAAAAACGGGCAGCGAAACGGGCGGCAAATACAAACGGCAAAACCCTCGAAAACCGCCGAAAATCCTCGAAAGAGAAATAAATATAAATAGAGGATAGAAATTTACGCAAAATGTGATATACTATAGGTGGATTTGAAAAAATTTTTCAGGAGGGAATTGAATTTGAAAAGAAAAAGACACAGGATACTTGCGCTGGTACTAGGGGCTACGCTTGCGCTGGGGTCGGCTTTGGAGACGGCCTATTGCGAGACAACAAAGGTCGAAACCCAGCTTCCGACACAGCAGGAGATCGTGGCGTTTGCGCAGGAGCATCAGACAGGGGAAACTTATTTCGATCAAGACGGAAATAAGTTAAAGGAGTATAGCATAGATTACGAAGAAGAGCCGAAGCTCACAAAACCATATGGGGTGGGGCAGCTGGAACAGGAGGAGGAAGTTCGCGCCCTTAACACGATTCGACTTATCCGCTACATGACGGGGCTTTCCGACGACGTGTATCTGTTCGACCCTTACAGGAAACTTGCCCAGTCGGCGGCCCTCGTAAATTATATAAACGCAAAGGCTTCCCACAGCCCGTCGATTCCCGGAGGCATGAGCGACGAGCTTGCCACGGCGGCGACGCAGGGCTCGGCAGATTCGAACATAGATAAAACTTCATGGCAAAACAACAGTCTCAAGTCTTCCATAATCTATGCATGGATGTACGACAGCGATTCTGCAAATCTCAAAACCTTGGGACACAGACGATGGATACTGAATCCGGCACTTGTGATGACAGGATTTGGCTCGGTTACGGGGCCGAAAGGAACCTGCAACACCATGTACATAAGAAACAGGGAACGAGACGATTTGCAGGCGCAGACCGTATGCTGGCCCACAAAGAACACGCCGACGTCCTTCTTTGCAAAGGATTCGGCATGGAGCATATCCGTGGGAGAGGAAGTAAACGCTTCCACAGCGGTGGTTTCGCTTCTGAGAATGAGCGATTACAAGACGTGGGTGTTCAGCTCCGTATCCTCAAAGGGCGAATTTTATGTGAACAATCAGAATTACGGGCAGAAAGGCTGCATCATCTTTAGACCGGAGGACATCGGAGAGATTAAGGCGGGAGACAAATTTGTCGTCTACGTTTCCTATAACAAGAAAAATATAAGCTACGAGGTTAATTTCTTTGATCTTGAACACTACTATTCCACAGAGACTCCGACCATTTCGAGCCTTTCCATCAATCCGGCTGACAAGCCTACCGTGGAGTGGAACAGCGTAAGCGGCGCAGAGTCCTATGACCTTTACCGAAAGGCAAAAGGCGGTTCATGGAAGCTGGTTTCGCAGGATTTGGACGAACCGTATTTTGACGATGCGAGTGCTTCGGCGGGTATCAAATACTACTACAGGGTGGTGGCGAAGCGGACGGTGGGCGGCATCGTCTACGAAAGCGAGCCGTCAACGGCAAAGACCATCGCAACGCCTCTGACAAAGCCTGCAATCTCCTCATGCAAAGCCTATTCTGCCGGCGCGAATCGGCTTCAGTGGAAAGCGGTGAGCAAGGCGACCGGCTACAAGGTCTATCGCAGGGTTTCGGGCAAGAGCACATGGAAACTCATCGGCAGTACGAAAAATAAGAGCTATGTGGACAAGACGGCTTCCCGAGGCGTAAAGTACGAATATAGAATTCGGGCATACCGGACAACCTACAAGAATACCGTTTACAGCAGCTACTCGGCAAAACGCACGGTGCGTACCTGGTAGCGGCAAGGCAGGCGAGTGTCCCAAAAGTGCAGTGCAAAAGGTACTGAAGCTGAAAAGGTGCTGAAAGAGTGTATAGAAAGGTTGCCGAAGGGGTGCCGAAAGAGCCATTGGCGATGCCCGGGGCACCGAGCAAAAAAGAGCAAATAAAAAGCTGGGAATCAGCGCGAAACCGCGGACAATTCTCAGCTTTCGTTTTCTTTTTTTGGTTCTACGGTATATAACGGCAGGACCGTGATATGTTTTCATACGCGAGTAGAATCAGGTGCGCATTCTATTCCCCGGTAACGCTGGAAATGAAGCTCGAAGTGGAGTCTGTACCTACATAGAAGGTAAAGGTCTTTCCTCCCGCCATCTTCACATACAAATAGCCGTTATCGCTGACTCCGAAGTCAATGGACGAACAAGTCG
>CAVHEY010000129.1:0-4188 GCA_963635155.1 Bacteroides stercoris | reverse complement strand
CGCTGTTTTTAGCTTATTGCGTCGATGTTTTCCTGCGATATGTCGCTGTAGTCGATGGTGATCTTGGCTGCCGAGCCGTAGGTGTCCGCCACCAGCTTGTCGTAGGCGGTCTTGTCAACGGGATCCACGGCTTTCGTCACGTCCTCGTACAGGTAGTAAACGGTTCCGGTGCTGCCGGTATCGACATCATCGGGATAATCCTCGCCCTCAAAATTTTGCGGGAAAAGCTCCTTATTCCAAGCGTCGATATAGTATTGCTGCACATAGGAGTCGCTTTCTGCATCGTACTTATAAATGGTATAGGGCCAGAAATCTCCCGCCAGTCCCTGATTGTGGGAAGCTCCTGCCGTCACATAGCCGTTGTCGTAAAACTCCACCGCCGGAAATTCCGTAAATTCTTCTTTCAGGCTGTCCGTATCCTCGTCATATGCAAAGATATAAAACACCTCTCCCACTGCCGGCGCATTGCTGAAATTGATAATCAGCTCATCGGCGCCGTCGCCGTCGATATCGGTGACAGCAAATTTGTTGTCCGTCCAAATCGAGTCGGCAGCATCTTCGCTTTCTTCGTTGGCGTAGACCTGCTCTCCGTTCGGAAATACCCGGTTATCCAGCATATTCTGCATGGCTTCCTTGTACTTCCCATGGGCGGCGGTTTGCTCCGTTTGAGCAGCCTGATGATCCGGCTCGCCGCTGTTTTCCTTTTCGCTGTTTCCGCAGGCGGCAAGAGCCGTCAGAAGCGCAAAGGCTGTGGCAAGCGCGAACGCTTTTTTGATGATGTTTTTTCTTCTCATTTTCATTTTCCCCCTTGATAAAATGTTCTTGCAAAGCCCCTTTGAATGTGGTATATTTAAGACAAGAGGACGGGTCAATGCCCAACCTAACGAATAGTTTTTACAGAAAATCCGCTAGATTCGGGGTCAGCGGATTTTTTCTTGGTTATCGTGATCGTAAGTTTACCTTTGTAGTAAGTGATCGTAACTCTCATTCTACCAACTCCTTTCTACAAATCCAAACCCCTAAAGACTTGATTTATTCGAAAGGTTTTCCGCAGTTTGACCCACCTCTTGTTAGGCTCATTATATCATTTATGTAAGTTGATTGCAACCATTTTTTTACGTTTTCTCTTTATCTTGTATTCCCTTTTGTCACAATGCTGTTGAGCTTGTCCTGCATGAAGATCGGTGCCAAAATCGGAATAAACACCTGAAACAGCACGCACATCAGCGTAATCTCGCCTCGAATGTTATTATAATAGGAAAGCTTGTCGATTCTCTGGCTGCTTTTATAGACCCAATAGATGTCGTACAGCGGCACAAACAGGCAGAGCAAAAGCTGACAAACTCCGCTTCTGTTCGGTTCCTCCGGCATACGGTTCAAAAATTCCGTGGTTCGGTAAACCCAAATCAGCCGCCAGATTCCGAAGGTAAAAATCAGAAGCAGCACGTGGGCAACCATGTCAAAGTACCCGTCAGGGCGCCGCGGAGGAGCAGAGTAATAGCGGGTTTCCGCGTTCTGCGCAGTACCGCTGCCATCATTCTGAGTATTGCCGGCAAATTCCCTGGTCTCAGCATCTTGCGCGTTTCCATCAAAGCTCTCGGTCTCGGCGTTTTGCTCGTTGTTGTCAAAGCTTTCAGTCTCGGTGTCTTGCGCATTACCGGCAAAGCCCGTGGTCCCGGCGCTTTGATTAAAGCCGTACTCGCCGCTTTGGTCAAAACCGCCGCCGTAGTACCGGGCGTCGCCATCAAAGCCCGCACCGTTGTTCGTTGCGAAGTTTTCAAGCAGCTGCGGGTTCGCCAGCACCAAACCCACCGCCAGGGTTGCAATTATCTCAAGCAATATTTGTATAAAGCCCCCTCCGGAAAAGGCATTGTAGCCCCCGGACCAATTGTATTGGTAAAGGACATTCAGGGCGCTGATCAGGATATTCGAAACCAGCACAAGGGTCGGCGTAATAAACCAAAGATTTTTTATCCCCTGCTTCCGATCAGAAAACGCAGTCACCGCCGCAATCGCCATAAGCACAGCGTAGGCAATAAACTTCAGAAGATTCGGCAGCATTCCCAAAAAGGTGAAGCGCATCTCGAAATAGCCGTATCCCCACACAAAATAGGAACCGAGGATAAAGCCCAATATCAGGTTCACGAGTTTGGACAGCAAAATCCCGCAGGTTCCCGCAAAGATGACGATTTTCAAAGTCTTCTCGTTCTTTTTTCTTTGCAAGCCCATAAGCAAAAGGCACACCGCCATGGCAGCGTACCCTGCCATGCTTAGGAAATAGCTCAAGAAATATCCTCCGCCGCCGTAGTCCTGCGAAAAGTTCACGATCCGAGCCACAAGATAGTCCGCCCGTAAGATTGCCAGGATCAGCAGCGCCGCCGCGCCGATGAAGCACACAAGCTGTTTGGCATTTGATTTTTGTTGCATCTTTTTTCCCTCCAAAATATCCGTCGTAGATAGAATTTTTTTGTTTAACTATTTTTTTCGCAGCTTTTTCGTCATGCACCCCCGAAGGAAAACACAATCCCAATCGCCGCGGAAAATGCGATAAAAATAATCGGGTGCAGGTTTTTTGTGCGCTTTACCCCTCGGGTAAGAACCAGCAGCACCGCCGCAAGGACGAAAGCCTTGATATTGAAAAGCGCAGCCAAGTCGCCTGTCTGTCCGTATGAATCCAGATTCAGAAAGGTCAGCTCGCACACGAGAATCCCCGCCGCCGCAATCAGCCCCGCTGATGCTGGTCTGAGACCGTAAAAAGCCCCGGATACCAGCTTGTTTTCGCGGAATTTGCCGATGACAGCCATTACGATGATGACGAAAATCACTCCGGGAATCACCACGCCCAGAGTCGCCGCCAAAGCTCCGCTGATGCCGCCTACCTCGTAGCCCACATAGGTCGCCATGTTGATGCCGATAGGTCCCGGCGTGGACTCGGAAATCGCCAGCATATCGGCGATTTGGGCGTTTGTACACCAGCCTGTTTTTTCCGCCATGTCCTGTATAAAGGGTAGGGTCGCCATGCCGCCACCCACCGCGAAAAGTCCGATTTTCAAAAATTCAAAGAAAAGCCTTATTTGTATCATTTCGGCGCGCCTCCTTTTTCGGTGCCTGCCGCAGGCTTTGTGTCGGAAGTGCCGCAGGCGGAAAGCATGGTAATTGCAATCCCCAGCAGCGCCGCAGCCACAACGAAGATAATCGGAGTCACATCAAGGAAAAGGGAAGCAAGGAGCACCCCGATGAAAATCAGCAGACATTTAAAGTCCGCGATCGCGCTTTTCCAGAGCTTCATAACGGCGTTGAAGATCAGCACGCACACGCAAACTCTGATCCCTGCAAAAGCGTTTTTTACTGCGGGATAGTCCGCAAAGGATTTGAGGATCGAGGCGATGATCGTTATGATAACAAAGGATGGGGCCGCCGCCCCCAGTGCGGCAAATATCGCTCCCGGGGTTCCTTTTTTCTTTTTTCCCACGAAAGCGAGAGTGTTTACCATGAGGATCCCCGGAAGGCACTGGGAAAGGGCGTAGTAGTCCAAAATCTCCGCCTCCGTGTTCCAGCCCTTGCTCTCCACTATTTCTCTTTGCAAAATCGGCAGCATCGCATAGCCGCCGCCGAAGGTCAAGGCTCCCACCTTTGCGGAAGCTACGAAAATCTCAAACAGTTCTTTCATCTATTCCCCTTTGATGCCTTATTTCTTGTTTGTCCTGTTTCTTGTTTGTCCGGTTTCTATCCTATCTGCCGCCCAGGTTCATTATGGCTTCTTCCAGCTTTGCAGGCTCTGTAATGGTGTTTACCATGCCCCTGAAAGCCGCCGAGCCCGGCTGGCCTTTTAGATACCAGCCCACATGTTTTCGCATTTCCCGAACCGCCGCGTACTCGCCCTTCAGCGAAAGGGTATCCCGAAAATGCCGCAGCATCATGGCTTTCTTTTCTTCGAGACTTGGTTTTGGCGGAAGTTCTTCCCCCAGGTAGGCTGCGTTAAGCTCTCGGAAGATCCAGGGATTTCCCAGGGCTCCCCGGCCAACCATTACGAAATCGCAGCCGGTTTCTTCCATCATGCTGAGGGCCGAGGTGCCGTCCGTCACATCGCCGTTTCCGATAACCGGGATGGATACCGCCCGTTTAACGGCGGATATGACGGAGCGGTCCGCTCGCCCGCTGTAAAACTGCTCACGGGTGCGGGCGTGG
>CAVHEY010000128.1:0-4195 GCA_963635155.1 Bacteroides stercoris | reverse complement strand
AATTGAACCGCCGGGTGCCGAACGGCATGCCCGATGGTGTGAGAGGGGCTACAAGATAGCCCCTACTCGATTATATTTATTTCAGGATATGTGGTTACCAATTGCTCATACATCTTTCTTGACGGCTGTCGTGAACCGTCCTCCCACTTAGAATAGATGCTCAAACTAATATCTGCTTTTTCAGCAAAAGTTGCTTGATTTAATCTGTGTGCTTTTCTGACTTCACGAAGTCTATCACTGTAAGGATAATCCAGAAATTGAGCAAACTCATCGAAGAGCGGATTTCTATTAATTTCAAGGACTTTAGCCATAGCAACGGCTGTTTGATATGGTATCGGGAATCGTTCACGCTCATACATTAACACTGTTGCGGGTACAACTCCTATACTTTCGGCTAACTGCCGTGTGGTTAGACCCATTCGATGCCGATAGTATTTCAGCGTTGCCGCAAGAGTTTTTTCTGTAGGAACACCTTCAAAGCAAAAGTGTAAATGCATTAACATCTTCCCGTGTTTGTATTTATATAAGTCTGTGTGATTGAGAATAGTGTCGCATTCACACCTAAGTATAGACGAAAAATAATCTATAATCAATATGGAGAAAGTTTAAAAGAAATCATAAAGGCCTTGTGCAGATATAAAGGAGTGGAAATTATAGAAGGACATCTGATGCCGGATCATGTTCATTTGCTACTCAGCATACCGCCAAACCAAAGCATTTCGCAATTCATGGGATACCTCAAAGGGAAAAGTGCGTTGATGATGTTTGACAGACACGCAAATTTAAAATATAAGTTTGGAAATCGACACTTTTGGGCAGAAGGGTATTATGTCAGTACAGTAGGACTCAATGAAGAAACGATAAGAAAGTATATACGAGAACAGGAAAAGCATGACATTGCCTTGGACAAATTAAGTGTAAAGGAGTATGAAGATCCTTTTACAAAGTAATGTAGCCCCTTGGAGGGGCAGGCAACAGTGGTAATGACAATAAGGCTTGAACAAAGTGAAAGCCCGCGCCTTTAGACGCGGGTCGGTAATAAGGGCTTATAGCCCTGAGCGAACCACCCGTTTGACGGGTGGAAGCGATTACATTGCTTATGTTATGCCGAAAGGAATCGAACCCGGGAGGGCGTTCGCTATCCGAACGCTCAGAGAGCTATAAATTAAACAAATGCCCCGCCCGCGCCGGCAGATGCGCCCGGAAGCTGACATGAGAATCCATCTTTGCCCCGATTATACCGATAACCTTGCCCATGGTAAGTGCCGCAAACACGGTGCCGATCCCAAGCCCCGATATGCGTCCCAAAGCAAAATAGGTCAAAACCCCGGTGGTTACAATGCAGATGGCATCGAAGCCGATTTTGATCTTTGAATAATCCACGGAAGTGATAAGGGTAAGCTCCCTGGGAAACAGATCCGTGGGGGTAATCGGCAGCCCGCAGCGATTGCAAATGGCTATTCCTATGCAAATCAGCACATAGCTTATGATAAAATAGGATATGCGCCAAGGCAGCCCGTCCGGAAGAAAGCCGATCCAAAGGGAATGCACATCAAGGAGCTTTCCGAACACAAAGCCCACCACAAAGCTAAACATATAGGAAGGCACAAAGCTGCGCCGCAGTACCATAAGACTAAGCACCAGCGTCCCCTGAAAAAGGTATGTCCAAGTTCCCAGCGTAAGCATCGGGAAAACCTTTGAAAAGGCATAAGGCACGCTGGAAATGGCGGAAATCCCCGAGCCGGAGTATAGCATCAGGATTACGCCAAGGGTATTGATAAGGAGAGCAAAGGCAAGCGCAAGCTCTCCGGAAATTACGGGATGATTTTCTGCGTTTCTTTCTGGTTTCATAATTAGTATGTCCTTTCCGCTTTTTTACAACAAATTCTAATATAGCACCAACGAAACTGAAAAACAAATTGATTATTTTAATAAAACTATAGTTTTTATCTATGAAAAACCATTGAAACGTGATACAATGAAAGCAATCAAGCAGGAGGCAGAAAAATATGAATTTGGAATATATAAGATACTTTGTAAAACTGGCAGAACTGGGGCACTATACAAAGGCAGCAGAGGAACTTTGCATCTCCCAGCCCAGCCTCAGCAATGCGGTACGACAGCTGGAAAAGGAGCTGGGGGTACAGCTCTTTGAGCGAAAGGGCAGACACACGATTCTGACGCGATTCGGGGAAGAATTTTTAGATACCTCCCGAAGAACTCTTTCCACGCTGGATACGGGGATTTCCTCTCTGAAACGAAGCGCCGCGGGGGAAGGCGTGATAAGAATTGGACTCCTCAGGGTTTTGGGAGTCAATTTCGTGCCACATCTTGCAAGAGAATTTATCGCCCGAAATCCGGGAAAAGACATTCACTTTACCTTTCATACTGAACGGACGGAGGCCCTGCTGGAAAAACTTTCGGAGAGAAGCTTCGACCTTGTATTTTGCTCTGCACCTAAGGCGGAACAGAGCATGAAAGCGACTCCGGTGCTGTCCCAGAAGCTGGTGGTTATCGTGCCAAAGGGGCATCAGCTGGCGGAGCGAAGGAAGGTGAGCCTGGCGGAAACTCTTCCCTATCCCCAACTATATTTTGCGGCAGGGTCGGGAATAAGAGATGTGATAGACGGGCTGTTTGCGGATATCGGAAGGCAGCCCCATATCATCTCCGAAACCGAAGAAGACCAGGTTATCGCAGGACTTGTGGCTGCGGGCTTTGGAATCGCAGTGGTTCCGGAGATGGCGATACTTACAAATTTAGATGTTGCGGTGCTGGAAATCGAATATCCTCCCTACAAACGGGAATTTTTCATGGTGGAAAACACGGAAATGTATTTGTCCCCGGCAGCCTCCGCCTTTCGGGATTTCGTGGTTCAAAGTCTGGGCAGCGTCTAAATTGCAGCCAGCAGAGCCTTTACATCATCTTCTGTGGAACCCCAGCCGATGACCAGTCTGATAACGGAATGTTTCTCGTCATAAGGGCACCAGGTGTAGAAGAAGAAATCCTTTTCAAGCTCGGCAATTTTTTCGTTAGGCATGATGACGAAAACCTGGTTTGTCTGGTGAGGGAGCCAGAGCCTATAGCCAGCCGCGGTTACGCCCTCTGCCAATTTTGTGGCAAGCCGGTTTTCCTTGCGACCGATTTCGTAGTAGAGAGAATTTTCGCCCCCCTCAAGCAGCGCGTGCATCTGTACGGAAATGAGCCTGCCCTTTGCAAAGAGAGCGCAGGCACGCTTGATCATATATTTAAAGTGGTCGTTGATGGCGTCGTTCAGGATTATCAGCGCCTCCCCGAACAACGCGCCAACCTTTGTGCCGCCGATGTAGAAAGCATCAACCATGTCCGCGATTTCTCTGAGGCTGATGTCGTTGGTTTTCCATGTGAGTGCCGTTCCGAGACGGGCGCCGTCCATATAAAGCAAAAGGTCGTGCTTCTTGCAGCAGTCTCGAAGTGCCTCAAATTCCGCCTTCGTGTAAAGCCCGCCGTTTTCGGTAGGGTGGGTGATGTAGACCATCTTCGGAATTACCGTATGTTCGTCCTCGTGGTGCAGCAGAATCTTTTCGACATCGGCAGGTCTCAGTTTTCCGTCCTTTGTGGGAGCCGCGAAAACCCGATGCCCTGTGGCTTCCACCGAGCCGGTTTCGTGAACGAAAATATGACCGGAATCCGCAGAAATTACCCCCTCATAAGGTCTGAGGGCCGCCGCAATGGTGACGGTGTTTGTAGGGGTGCCCCCGGTCATAAAATAGATGTTCGCCTCCGGCTTTCCGATCATTTCGCGAATCATATCCGCGGTTTCCTCGGAAAATCGGTCGTCACCGTAGCCGTCGGTGTGTTCGTTATTCGTAGCCATCAGCGCTTCCATAATCTTTGGGTGACCGCCAAGGCTGTAATCGCTTCGAAAATAAATCATTTTTTCCTCCGTAATTCGTAATGCAGTTTGTAATATGGATATTATAGATGATACAACGGCAAAATGCAAGGCGCAAGGGGCGAGACAGTTAAAGTCGTGAAAGTCGTAAAAGTAAAAGTCGTGGACTGTGCGGGAAACAGAGGCAGTGTGTTTTACATTGAACTTAGAATACATAATAAACCGAATATGTAAAAACATATAGATTGACAAATACTGGGGGGCGTAAGATAAAGGTAGATATATGCACTGGTTGCACTGGTCAACAAAAAGTAGACACGCATC
>CAVHEY010000127.1:0-4202 GCA_963635155.1 Bacteroides stercoris | reverse complement strand
GATAAATTAGAATGATTACAATGTAGAATAACACGATAGTATTTTATACTTTTTCACGGCAAAATGCAAGTTTTTCGTGGAGCCTTGCTTTTTAATTGCTTTTTCACAAAACTTACATTTTACAATCTCGAATTTTTGTTATATTCTAAGTATATAAAATGTCAAACCATTTTTTTGAGGAGGGATAGAATGTTTACAAAAGCAATTACGAAGAAGCCTTGTAAGGCGCTCATCAACGGCATTTCCACCGCACAGTTCGGAGAAGGCACGCCGGACTACGAAAAAGCGGTCAAGCAGCACGATAAATATGTGGAAACCCTCAGAGGGCTTGGGCTTGAGGTAACCGACCTTGAGGCTGACGAGAGATTTCCGGACTCCTGTTTCGTTGAAGATCCTGCGGTTGTCATGGAACGCTGCGCCATTATAACAAACCCTGCCACGGACTCCAGAAACGCCGAAAAGTTTGAAATCGTCAAGACGATCCGAAATTTCTATGACGATGAGCATATTTTCCATATTGAGGCGCCGGGAACCTTGGAGGGCGGTGACGTTATGAAGGTGGGCGACCATTTCTATGTGGGGCTTTCCGACAGAACAAACGCAGAGGGCGCAAAGCAGTTCAATGATATCGTAACAAAGTTCGGCTACACCTCATCGACGGTTCCGGTTACAGAGGGACTGCACCTGAAGGATTTCGTGATATACCTCGAAAACAACAATATGCTGGTGACGGAAACCATGGACAAGGAAGCGTCCTTTAAAGACTTTCATCGTTTCGTCGTTGACCCGGAGGAGCTTTATGCGGTGAACAGCCTGAATATCAACGGCACGGTTCTCGTACCCCAGGGCTATCCGAAGACCCGGAAAATCATCGAAGACTTGGGCTATCCGATCATTCTCATGGATACCAACGAGTTCCGTTTGATCGACGGAAGCCTGACCTGTCTATCCCTGAGATTTTAGCTGTTACGCAGCCCAACTGTTATGGACTCGAAAAGGACTCCCGCGCAGGGAGTCCTTTTATTGTTTATTGTGCAAATTCGGATATCTTATGTATCGTACGCTTCGAATCTTATTTGCTGTAATCGTAGAAGCCTACGCCTGTCTTTCTGCCCAGCTTGCCTGCTCTTACCATCTTTCTGAGGAGAACGTGTGCTCTGTACTTGGAATCGCCGTATTCTTTGTACAATACGTCCATGATTGCGAGTACAACGTCAAGTCCGATCAGGTCGCCAAGTTCCAACGGTCCCATCGGGTGGTTCGCGCCAAGCTTCATGGCGGTATCGATGCCCTTTGCGTCTGCAACGCCGTCAGCAAGGATTCCAACGCCTTCGTTGATCATCGGAATCAAAATTCTGTTTACAACGAATCCCGGAGCTTCCGCAACTTCTACAGGAGTCTTGCCTAACTTTTCGGCCAGAGCAAGGATAGTTTCCTTTGTTTCTTCGGATGTAGTAAGTCCCTTGATGATTTCAACCAGTTTCATCGCCGGAACCGGATTGAAGAAATGCATTCCGATAACCTTGTCAGGTCTTCCGGTTGCTGCTGCGATTTCCGTGATGGACAGGGAAGATGTGTTTGTTGCGATAATTGTCTCAGGCTTGCAGAGCTTGTCGAGTTCCGCGAACAATGCTTTTTTCGCTTCCATGTCCTCTGTGGCGGCCTCGATTACCAGATCAGCATCCGCGATAATATTGATATCTGTCGAACCGTGGATTCTTCCGAAAACTTCCGCAGCTTCGTCAGCAGTCATTCTTTCCTTTGCGACCATCTTGTCCAGATTCTTCTTAACTGTCGCAAGCCCCTTTTCGATAGAAGTCTCTCTTCTTGCTCTCATTACTACTTCGTAGCCGTTCTGGGCCAAAACCTGAATGATTCCGGCGCCCATTGTGCCTGTTCCTAATACACCGATCTTTTTCATTAAAATGCCTCCTTGTAATGTGTAGGTATAAGTTAAATTTATATTTGTTAAAAAATTAACTTTAACTATGTTATAATTATACCACAAAAAATCAAAAAGAAAACCCTTTTCAGGTAATTATTTTGTTTTTTTGCCCGTGCTTTTCAAAATTTCAGCACTCCCTTTTCCGCCGCTAAAACTTTGTAAAAATTTGTCCGTCTTTTTGTCTTTTTCGGTTTTCCTGTCAGAATCGGTATTGTCCGAAAGTTTTATTATTAAAACGGAGAAGCGCGCCGCTTCAAATCTTTGTATCTTAATAAAAGGAGGAGCTGTAGATGGGACTCTCTACTCAGCAAAATCTTGGGAATAATTTAAAAATTCTCAGAGCAAGCAAGGGCGTCAGTCAAGCCGAAATGTCGGAGTATATCGGTCTGACCCGTTCTTCTTATGCGCAGTATGAACTGGGCAACCGTATGCCGGACGCATATACGCTATATGTGATCGCTCGTTTTTATCACATCAGCATGGATTTGCTTTTTATGTCGAACCTGAGCAAATTCCTGAGCGAGATGACCTATTTCCAAATTGATGGCGACAACAGCCAATTGCTGATTGAAAATTTTCGGCGTCTTTCCCCTTTCAACAAGGGAAGACTGGTGGAATATTCGCAAAAGCTCATCGAATGGGACAAGCTTAAAGAAGAAAATCAAAAACAACTTGAAAAGCACCGCCAAACGTACTAACTCCCGTTTGGCGGCGTCTTTCTTTCCTTGTTTCTTTCTACATTTGTATATTTCTGCATTTCTGCTCTGCGTAAATTACGCAAAATATAGATTCGTTGTCAGATATTCCGGGTCGCAGGTCACGTCGATGCCCATGTTTCTAAGGGTCTGCTCGTCCCGTTCGCTTAGAATTGCGGTGCAGTGAGCCTTGCAGCCGTTGAGTTTTTCCAGCATTTTAACCGCCTTGTCCGCGCAGGAGTTTGTTTCTGCGGAAATCGAAAGAGCCGTAAGAATTTCTTCAACGTTCAGGCTTGTCCTGTCGTGATGAAGGACCTCTCCTTTGAGCTGCTGGATGCTGTTAAATACATTCGGTGCAATCAGATAGAGGTCGTCCGGAACTCCGGCGATTTTTTTCACTGCGTTCAGCAGCGCCGCCCCCGCAGCCACCATTCTGCGGCTGCTTCTTCCGGTAACAATACTTCCGTCAGGCATTTCGATCGCCATAACAACTACGTTTAGATATTTTTTATCTAAGTTGCGTTTTGCCTCGGCATATTCCCTTGCCGGAATCACCACTTTTCTGTCCTCTTCGGAGGCACCCACTTCTTTCATCAGAAGTTCCGAGCGTTCCAGCGCGTCCTCGGTAATCTTTCCTTTTTTATAATCGCATTTTGCAATCATAAATCTTCTTATGATTTCCTGAACAGAGGCTTCTTTTACCACATCGTCGTCGGTAATACAAAAGCCCACCCGGTTTACCCCCATGTCCGTCGGCGACTGGTACTCCGACTCACCGGTGATTTTTTCGATGATTCTCTTTACCACAGGAAAGACTTCCAGATCCCGGTTATAGTTCACCGCCATTTCGCCATAGGCTTCCAGATGATAGGAGTCGATCATGTTAACGTCCCGAAGGTCTGCCGTCGCCGCTTCGTAGGCGATGTTTACCGGGTGCTTAAGCGGCATATTCCAAATCGGGAAGGTTTCAAATTTGGCATAGCGCACCTTTGTGCCCCGTTTGTACTCGTGGTAAAGCTGGGAAAGGCAGGTGGCGAGTTTTCCGCTTCCGCCTCCGGGTCCGGTTACCACCACCAGAGGTTTGGTGACTTCGATATACGGATTTGCACCGTAACCCTCTTCGCTTACGATGGTTTCCACGTCTGTTGGATAGCCCTTGGTATAGAAATGCTTATAGGTTTTGATGTCTCTTCTTTCCAGTTTGTTTATGAACATATTTACAGCCGGGGCGTCCTCGTATCTTGTTACCACCACGCTGTTGATTTTAAGATTGTGCTTTCTGAAGATGTCGATCAGTCTCAAAACTTCCAAATCGTATGTAATTCCGAAGTCCTGTCTGGTCTTGCTGTTGATAATGTCTCCGGAATAAATGCAGATGATGATCTCGGCTTTTTCCTGCATCTTTTCCAGAAGCTTAATCTTGGCGTTTTCGTCGAAGCCCGGAAGGACCCGCATGGCGTGCTTGTCATGCACCAGCTTTCCCCCAAATTCCAAATACAGCCTTTGACTGCTTCCGGCGTTGATTCTTTCCAGAATGTGCTTGGACTGTTCCTCTATATATT
>CAVHEY010000126.1:0-4247 GCA_963635155.1 Bacteroides stercoris | reverse complement strand
ACTTCCCATCCGTCGGCACTTGACGCGCCGCCCCTACTCTGTCTAATTTTTAAATTCTTCGCAAAGCACTTCGTCTTGGGAACCTCCCTCCGGGGAAAATCTCCGCGAGGAATCGCTCTGCGAGACTATTCTACCACAATTCTGTCGTATTTGCGCAAAAAATCTTTCATAATACACAATATTTTTTCGCAAGTCCCCGCGCTTACCTCCACATTAAGAGGCATAATCGGGTCGTGAAGGGATTTCCGCAGCAAACACCAGCCCTCGGCATCTGCCATGCGGAAATTCAGGCGCACGCCCTCAAAATTCGGCTCAACGATTGAAATTCCTGCGGCAGCCTGCTCCGGTCCACGCGCCCAGTCTTTTAAATCCGAGAGGATTTTCTCTCCGTACGCCGCAAAATTTTCCCCCTTTATCGGAAACCTGATTTCCACGGCTTCCTTCGGTTCTTCCAAGGACGAAAGCAGAACGTCGATTCCTACGCCGGACTTCGCCAGCTGCGCCGCCTTGATTACGATTTTGGTGGCAAGATATGCGCCGTCGTCCAGAAAATAGTTCTCTTTGTACGCCGCATGACCCGAGGTCTCGATGGCAAGCTGGCTGTCAATGCCGGATTCGTTCAGCTCCATCGCCTTGTTTATTACATTCTTATAGCCTCTTTTGTAGCGAAGATGTTTCAGTCCAAGACATTTTTCGATATATACCGTCAGCTGGTCGCTGGTAATGCTGTCGGTCACAACCGTTGTGCCGGGGTGCTCCCTTGCAATCAGCGCCGCCGCCATGGCGACAATGGCGTTTCTGCTGATTTCCTTTCCATTTTTGTCAACCGCGGAGGAACGATCCACGTCCGTATCGAAGATTAAGCCGAAATCAGCGCCGCTTTCCACAACCCGCCTTGAAATCGACTCCATTGCCGCCTTGTTTTCCGGATTCGGCTGGTGGTTCGGGAAATGTCCGTCAGGTTCCAGGAACTGGCTTGCGGAAATGTCCGCCCCCAGCGGCTCCAGAATTTTTTTCGCATAAAATCCCCCTGCGCCGTTCCCTGCGTCCACCACGATTTTAAGCCCGGCAAGGGGTTTGCTCGGATTCTCTGCCGCACCTGCCGTGCCTGCGCCGCTTGCGTCTGTGCTTGCGTTTGCTCCCGATGTCTTTTCCGCCGTCTCCGCGATAATTTTTTCCCTGAGATGTCGGGAATATCTTTCGATTAAATCCCTTTTCTCCGCAGGCTTGACCACAGGATCCGGAAGGGTAACAAGCGCTTCGCTAATCCTCTCGCTCTCCGCATATTCGATAATCGCCGAGATATCGCCCTTGTTCAGCCCGCCGTCCTTGTCAAAATATTTGAACCCGTTGCGGTTATAGGGCAGATGGCTTGCAGTGATCATAATGGCTCCGTCGCAGTCGTATTCCGGAAAAATCGTGGACATGAACATCGCCGGCGTTGAGGAAAGCCCGCAGTCGTAGACCTTGATACCCATATGTACCAGCGTATCCACGATGGTCGCCTTAAGGGTTTCCGCGGTAAGTCGGCTGTCGTGTCCCACGGATATTTTCAGCTCTGCCGGGGCTTTCCCGAGCTTTTCGCCAAGCCACAGCGCAAAGCCGCTCGTCAGTCTGAAGGTCTCTTCCTTGCCTAAGTTTACGCTTTCTCCCGGCACGCCCTCCATAGCAATGCCTCTGATGTCGCTGCCGTTTTGCAGTTTGCTATAATTATATTCCATTTTATTTCGCCTCTCCTATAAATGCCCCAAGGCTCGAACCAGCCCGAAGAACAGAAAGCACACGCAAAACCAAATTGCCGTAAATTTCGGGCAAATCTGTCCCAACACATTCCCCGGCAGTGCCGAATAATCCCAAATGTTCCAGCCAAATTTCAAATTGACTAAAATCCCCACAAAAAATTCATACGCCGTAATAATCAGCGCTCCTGTTAAGGCGCTCAGGAGAACAGGCTGATGCAACAGCCATTCCTGCATATAGTACATCGTCAGCACGCACGCCCCGCCGGTAAGAAGCATGGTCCAGTGGGTATATCCTCTGAACAGCATTTCCATCGCGCCGTACGCGGCGGCACCCAAAAGAAAAACCCCAATTTCAATCCATAGGGAACCGTTCCCCGTAATAAAATCTTTCACACTCATGCCTTTATTATGAGCCCACAGGATTTTTCTATTCCGGGGTTTGCGGCATTTTGTCCGTGACAAGCCCCGTACATTTTTATTTTTATTCGCCTTTATTCGCCGTAAATATGCGCTTCTTCTTCCCCCGCTAAAATTCGCTCCGCACCTCTTGCCAGCGCGCCCAACTCGTCCTCGCCGGGCATGAGAACGAATTCGCCGATATGTCCCGCATAGTCTCTTACCATATCCGTAAGCATTTTGGAATTTGCCGCGCCTCCGGTCAAAATCACGGCGTCCACCTCGCCTTTCAGCGCCACGGACATCTCGGCTATGCTCTTTGCAACCTGATATGCCATCGCCTCGTAAACCAGCTTCGCCTTTGCATCGCCCTCTGCGATCAGCTGCTCGATCCCGCGGCAGTCCGTTCTGCCCAGGTAAGAATAAAGCCCGCCTTTTCCGCAGATGAGCTTTTCCGCTTCCTCCTGGGTGTATTTGCCGCTGTAACACAGCTTCGTCCAAAGCAGCAGCGCGATTCCTCCGGTTCGCTCCGGCGACATCGGACCGTCGTCGTAGGAAGCGCCGTCTATGATTTTACCGTTTTTGTGAACCGTCACCGAAATTCCGCCGCCCATGTGGCAGACCAAAAGGTTCAGGTCTTTGTAGTTTTTGCCGATTTTTTTCGCATAATTCATTCCCTGTGCCCGGGCGTTCAAAACGTGATAGCAGCCATATCGTTCGATGCCGGCAAGCCCTGAAATCTTGGCGATTTCCGTTAATTCGCAGCCCATGGTGGAGTCGTATATAAATGAAGGGATTCCCAGCGGCTCTGCGATTTCATAGGCAATCAGCGCTCCGAGACTCGCTGCGTGCTGAGGGTTTTTCGGGCTTTTCATCGCTTCGCAGAGAGCCGGATTTACACGGTAGCCGCCCCCGGAAAGTCCGATCACCATTCCGCCTCTGCCCACAACGGCTTTGAGCATGGAAACGTCGTATTGTTTTTCCTCCAAAACCTTTCGCAGCACCTCTGCCCTATAGGGGAGCTGGGCGCCGATGGTTCCATAGGCTAGAAGCTTGTCCGGCTCGTGCCTGAGATTTTCCTCAAAAATCAGCTCTCCCTTGCGAAATAACCCGATTTTCGTCGTGGTGGAACCGGGATTTATCACCAAAATATCTGTCTTTTCCAATTCTGTCATCTCCTTGTTTTGCAAAGGGCGTTTCTTCTGCCCACGCCCTTGCGATTCCATAAGGACATTTTAGCATATTTTTTGGTGAAAAGAAAGAGGCAGTGATATCGGCGGGATAATTTGTCATTATATTTTTTATTTCTTTATTTTTCTATAATCAGGAAGTTATTTTGTACCATTTAAATGAATTTAAATACACATAATGTAAAGAAAACACTTTTTTAGCGTTCACTTGAGCTATATTCTAATTACCAAATAACACTATTTTTCGACTTATTTCGACAATAGAATACTTGAAGAGGAGATTGTTACTGATATGGACGTTCTAAAGAGATTAGATGATTTGATGAAGGAAAGAGGTTGGAGCGATTACCGTCTGGCGCTGGAGTCGGGGCTTTCGCCCTCCACCATTGCCAATATGCGAAGCCGCAACACGATTCCTTCCATTGCGACCCTTGAATTGATTTGCGACGCCTTTGCCATTACGTTGGCGCAGTTTTTTGCCGACGGTCGCGACATGGTGCAAATTACGCCTGAGCAGAAGGAAATGTTCGACGCGTGGGTTTTTCTCACGCCGAAACAAAAGTCCATCATCAGCAGTATCATATCTGAGTTCAGCGATAAAAATAAATGAGCGCAGGCAAAAAACAGATTGTAAACTCGTAGCGATATGCAAAAGTCGGCGGACAAAATTTTCTTGCCGCCGACGATCGGTTTTTCCTTATTTTTTTCCGAGCCGAATATCTCTCGCCTAAAAGGGTTTTCACAACCCTTAGTTTTTTTGTGTTATTAAGCCTGTACGCTTTGCGCCGGGTTTCTTCGCCGTGCCGTTTCCCGATTGCAACAGCGGCGGGCTAAAGCTCCGCAACTTCGCTTAGGCTTAGCCCTGTGTTCTTTGCGATTACGTCAAGCGGGATTCCGGATTTTTTGAAGTTCTTTGCAA
>CAVHEY010000125.1:0-4279 GCA_963635155.1 Bacteroides stercoris | reverse complement strand
TCATGGAAGAAATTTCGGGATTCATCACCACGATAACTTCGTCTGCTCCGCCCAGCGCCATGTCCAGTCCCTCGGAAACTCCCGCTGCCGCATCTAAAATCACATAATCGTACTTTTCGGCCAGTTTCCGGCACAGCACTTTTGCGTGCAAAGGCGTAAGCTCCCCCTCGTCCCGTCTTGGAGACGCCGCCATAAAGGAAAGCCCCGGAAAGGTCTTGTCCTTAATCACAGCCTGTCTGATCCGGCAAACTCCGTTCATGACATCGCTGGCGTCATACACAACCCTGTTCTCCAATCCCAAATATAAATCGAGATTTCTAAGACCGGTATCCATATCGATTAAAATTGTATTCTTTCCCATTTTAGCCATGGTCGCGCCCAAATTTGCCGCAAACATCGTCTTGCCCGTTCCGCCTTTTCCCGAAACAATCGCAATAGTTCTTCCCATTTTCTTCTTCTCCTGCAAATCTACTGTTTAATTTATTTTATTCGAAAAGTCCAAGCTGCCCGTACTGGATTTTACCTGCAAGTATTTTCCTATCACGTCCCGCGCCACAGGAGCCGCGTTATAGGACATACCGCCCTGGACGAGCAAAACAACCACCGCAATCTTCGGGTTGTCCGCCGGCGCCATCGCCACCGTCCATGCGAAGTTATCGTAGGTGTCCTTATACTGGTCTATATCCGACTGGGTTATCGTGCGATTGCTGACGGTTATCAATGCCTGATCCACCGCATCGTTTTCGGTGGTGTACTTTGTCGGATTGTTTTTCATCATCTTTTTCATCTGCTTTTGGACGCTGGACCATGAGATTCCCGGCGCGATTGCCGAAAGGTGATTTTTCACATAGGCAACCTCGTTCTTAGGGTTGATGTAGCCGTCTCTTTGGGCGGTTCCCGTCTTGCCTGCAACCTCTATCGGAAATCCCGCGAAGGTGGTGGCGAGGGTACCGTTCTTGACTACCAGCTTCATGCCCTCGATAACCGTCTTCAGATCCGATGTGTCCACGTCAATTTCGTAAGGGTCGTCTTTTTTCGTGGTTCCTTCCCCCTCGATTCCCTTGATGATGCTCACCTGATTTCGTTTTCCGTCGTTTCCTAAGGTGGCGATGTAGTTTGCCATTTGCAGCGGCGTATAGGCGTTGTCGCCCTGTCCGATGGAAATGTTGAATTCGTCGCCGGTTCCCCACTCAGCCTGATTGAAATACGAGTATTTGCAAAGGTCTGCCAGGGTCTCTATCTTGGAGCTTTTCACCGTTGTCTGCCCCTTCAATCTGTTTATGATTTCACTTCTGTCCGGATTTTCCTCGATCCAGCCGGTTATGGTGTCGATCTCTTCTCTGAATTTGTCGTCGTCCTTGGTGGTGGACTTCGGCCAATATTTGTTGCCGCTATAATACAGGGCGCTCCACAGGGAACTTTTCATGGACGCCATCTTTCTCTCTTTGGAAGCCAGAGGGGTGGTTACCTCGTAAAGCTCGATTCCCGTCTTTTCGCCCAGACCGAATTCCTTCGCCACTTCCATGATTTTTTCGATGGAAATCTTGCTCTTATATCCCAGCGAAGTCTTGGTATTCCAGTCGATTCCCGTACCGATGCAGTAAAAATAGTAGTTACAGGAGTTCTGGATCCCCACCGTCAGAGATTCATAGCCGTGGGACCCCAGACCGCTGTTGTAGTTGCTGCATCCGAAGCGTCTGCCTCCAAGCTCGATGTAATTGCCGTCGTAGATCCTGCGATTCGGGTCCAGCCCGCATTTGAGCGCCGCCACCGCCGTAATCGGCTTAAAGGTGGAGCCGGGCTGCACCGCGCTGCTTGTGGCGATATTATAGAGAGGCGTAGGCGCCAGAGAGTCCCGCGGGTTGGTGCTCTGTACCGAAGCCCAGTCCTTCGTGGAAATACCCTCCGCGAAGATGTTCGGGTCGAAGTCCGGATAGCTTGCCATCGCCAGAATATCTGCCGTTTCAACGTCTATGGCTACCACCGCGCCGGAGCCGCAATTGGAATACTGCCGGAGGGTCCTGTTTCCGTATTTGCTCTTATAAACGCCTCCGGTCTTCACTGCGTTGATACATTTTTCGAGGCACTGCTCCGCATACTTCTGCAAATCCGCGTCGATGGTCAGATACACGTCCTTTCCTGCCACCGGCTCCGTTTCGCTGATGGTTTCCACATAGTCGCCGCTGCTGTTTACTAAGATGCTCTTCACTCCGTCGGTGCCCCGCAGGCTGGACTCCATGGTCGCCTCGATGCCGTCCTTACCGATGAGGTCGTCGGAGCTGTAGCCCTTTTCGGTGACGTACTCCTCGTACTGGGAGTCCGAAATGCTTCCCATATAGCCCAAAACGTGGGAAAGCAGCGAGCCGTTCGGATAGTAACGCACCGTCTCCGAAGCGATTTCAACGCCCTTTAACTCGTCCTGCATTTCCTCGATATATGCCACCGTCTCGTCGCAGACGCCGCTGGCGATGGTGCTGGAACGGTACTTGTTGTAGCCGATATTTTTAATCTCTTCCCGCACCACAAAAATCTTCCGCGCCTGTTTGTTGGTAAGCTCTTCGTCGATACTGTATTTCTCCCGCAGCGCCATAAAGGCTTCCCTTGCGTTTAAATCGGTTCGCTTGACCTGTTTTCCGTTTTCGTCTGTTTCCGTAACATAAAGGTCATATTTTTCGATAAAGTTCTTTTTGTTCGAGTCGTAGGAAAAGGTCATGCTCTTTGTGATAATCGGCGGCCAGACGCTGTATTTTTCCTGGAGTTCCTCCACTGCCTCAAAGCGGTCAAGCTCCGGACTGATATCGTATTTTTTACGCAGCGCCGCCAAGGCTTCCTCCGCCGTGGCGTCTTTATCCAGACCTAAGGATTTCAGCCATTTTTTCTTGTCGGAGTCGTAGGTGTAATAAAACTTTCCGCTTTTCGTAATTTTTATAGGGAAATTATCCACATAATCGTCTCCGTTTTTTTCAAGGAGCTTTACAAGGGCGTAGCAGGAATTGTTGATTTGCTCGGTATCCATGCCGCTTACGTTGAAGGTTACCGTAAAGATCTGCTTGTTTCCGGCGAGAAGCCTGCCGTATCGGTCGAGGATTTCTCCCCGCGGCGCCGAGGTCACCACCTCTTTCGTATTCTGGCTCTGTGCAGCCGAGCCCCATTCTTCCTCCTGTAAAATTGTCAGCACAAAAAGCCTTATGCAAAGCAAAAGCATAAGGATCACCACAAGTCCTATTACCTGATAGTATCTGGAGCCCAACAATTTTTTGTTCATCTGAAATACCTGTCCGTGCGGTATCTTGCCGCTTTTCTGATTAAAATAAAATACAAAATCGTTATAACCGCAAAGGAGTAAATATATTCACCCGGTAGTTTTTTCAAAACATACATGAATCCGATCGGATTTCCTGCCAAATGGAACAACCCCCAGTTCAGCGCGTAATAAAGAAATATCGAAACCGTTGAAACGATCCACAGATTCAAGATGCTTTCGATATTGGTGTATTCTCTCAAAATTAAAATCACAATTCCCACGATTACCAGCGAAATGCCCGTCGGTCCTATGCAGGAACTGAAACAAATGTCATACAAAACCCCGAAAATCGCCCCGAAAACTACCCCGTACATCTGGTTTTCATATAAAAACGAAAGCACAACCACAAGGCACAGGAGCAGGTGCGGCGTGTAGCCCCGTATGATGACGAGGTTCAGGAAAGAGGTCTGTATCAAAAATGCAACCAGGAACATAATCCCTGCCTTCCGGTAGCTCATGTTCATAGAATCACCGCAACCTTTTCCAAGCTCTTAAAGTTTACGGCGGGTTCCACCGTCAATTCTTTGAGCAGGGTATTGCTGTTATAGGCAACGTCCTGAACGGTGCCGATTTCAAGCCCCTCCGGATAGGTTCCCAGCCCGGAGGTAATGATGGTATCCCCTTGGGAAACCAAAGATTCGCTGTCCAGCATATATCCGCTTATCTCGCCCATGGAGTTTCCGGCAACAACCCCCAGCTGCTTGCTGTCTCTTGCCAGCTTGAAGCTTACCTTGCTGTCGTCGTCTATAATGGAAACCACCTTTGACCAGCCTTTTCCGGTGTCCTGAATTTTCCCTACAAGTCCCATTCCGTTTACTACCGCGTCTCCCACCTCGACGCCCGCTTCGCTGCCCACATTGATGGTAAATACGTTGGTCCAGTTCGCTCCGTCCAGGGAAGTAACGTCGGCGGATACCAGGTTAAATTCTTTTTTCGTGTAATCATAATTCAGGACCTGTGCCAGCTCTTCCAGCT
>CAVHEY010000124.1:0-4408 GCA_963635155.1 Bacteroides stercoris | reverse complement strand
AGGACCCTGATGCTCCAATCATGGAAATTGCTGACTACGCAATCGTAGGCGACCTTTACAAGGTAATCCCGGAAATCATGAAGGAATGGGATAACGCAGAAGCGCTGTATGATGCGACTACGAAGTAGAGTTTCTTCGATTGATATGAAAGCGACCCCGCGGGGTCGCTTTTTTGCGCCGTTGGCGCAAGGTAGAAACTATATAATTTCCTCCACGCGGCTCGGAAATTAGAGGCAAAACCTCATTTTTTACGGCTTTGCCGTGAGGTAGTTTCGATATAATTTCCTCGACTGCGCGAAACGCGGTTGCGTGGTATCGGGAGTTGTGCTAAGATAGAGGCAAAGACGAAAAATGCGGCGTACTGCGTTTTTATCAACAAGAATACCACAGAAAGAACCGGGAAGATGAAATATCAGGTAAAAGACTATCATGTAAAAGAACTCGCGGATTACTACGGCATTTCGGCACAGGCAGTCAGGCTGTATGACAAAAAGGGACTGCTGCCCTCAGACAAGAATGAAGTCAACGGCTATCGGACTTACACAAGAGAAGATATTATCACCATGGACTATATCTACAGGCTCAAAAAAATGCATTTTTCTCTGGAAGAGATTCGCCGCATCATGAACGAGGAACCGCTGGAGCAGGTTGCGGAAATGGTGGCAGTGCAGCAGAGAAAGCTGGAGGAAGAGGTCTGGGAACTACAGTATCAGCTGGGCTACTTGGCGGACTATTATGAGAAACTGGATCAAGTGCTGACATACGAAAAAAGTCGAGAGAAAAAGCAGGCTGCCAAGATGGAGATTGTTGAAGCCCTGCCGTTTATTATCCGAGAGATTACTACGAATATGGACGAGGCAATGGATAGCTTTCGCAGGTTGGATTCCAATTTGATCCCGTTTTTGACGGTTGAGACACCGGTGGAAGAAGCAAAAGCCTGCATGGAGAAGGAAAAGATCGGAGCCTTTTTAACCAACCGGGAAAACCGCATGAACGGCGACTACAAACTTTCTCTGATCGACGAGAAAAATCTCAGCACGGCGCCGGATTTTGATTTTGAGACCTTTCGTGTCATTCCGCCCTGCACCGCACTCTATACGGTGGTGCGTATCGCGACCAACAAAGACTACAACCAGATTGAAGAGATATTTGCTTTCCTGCGAAAGGGACAGTATGAGATCTGCGGCAATGTTCTGGCACGTACCATCGCGAACTGCTACTGTGACAAAGAAAGTACGGAATATGTCGAGATCTGGATACCGATCCGGAAACAGGAACGGAACAAATAAGCAAAAGAAACAAAAAAACTCTGCGGCAGCGCAGAGTTTTTGCTTGACCTTATACCAAGTGCAAGGATTAAAATAGTACCAACAAAAAATAACCCTTGGGCGAGGACCCGCCCGAGAAGGAAAGAAAGGATGAAAAACTATGAGTTATAAAGAAGTGTCCGAAAGCAGTCTGCTCTATGTGCTGGTCATTGTATCCTTACTGATCATCGCGGCAATCTGCGTATACTATCTGCTTCTCTGTATGCGAAAAGCAAAGGAAATGGGAATTTCCAAACAGAAAGTAAATGAAATCATCAAATCTACCGCTATTTTTTCCGTTGTACCATCTATTGCCATCACCATCGGTCTGGTAACGCTGGTCATCGTCATCGGTATCCCGTATGCATGGTTCCGTCTGTCCGTAATCGGTTCGGTATCCTACGAGCTGATGGCGTCCAATATGGCACTCAGCGCTTTGAAGCTTGATCTTGCCAACGCAGATGCTGCCGCATTTGGTTTGATTATGTGGGTAATGTGTGTACCGATCACCTCAACCGTTCTGGCAAACATCTTTGTCTGCAAGCCGATGCATCTGGGAACCATGCGGGTCGGCAGTGGCGACAAGAAATGGGGCGCGCTTTCCCAGACCACCTTCATGACCGCTTTACTGGTCGTACTGATCGTACCGATGATCTTCGGCGGACTGGTAGGTCTGCTGACCTTTATCACCAGCGCGCTGATTGCGGTGGTAGTATCCATGCTGGCTAAGAAGACCGGGGCAAAATGGATGAACGACTTTATCCTTGCCATCTGCCTGATCGGCGCCATGGGCATGTCAATTGTTTACACGAATCTGTTGGGATAGGAGGACGCGAAAATGAAAAAAGAAAAGAAAGCAAAACCATATGTAGACCCGTATTTTGAAGAAATGCACCGGAAGGGCATCGTACTGACCATCATTTCGTTAATCCTGTTTGTGGGGGTACCGACGGTCACCTGTCTCGTCTATGACATCATGCCGAATTTCGGCACCGTAATCGCCACCGGTATCGGCTTGATCGCCATCTTCGTTCCCACCGGCATCGCGGAAATGTTCGGCGAAGTACCGATCATGGGTAGCTCCTACTATCTTGCCTGTCTGACCGGCAATATCCTGAACCTGAAACTGCCTTCCGCCATCAACGCAATCAAGGTTTCCGGCTTCAAGCAGGGAACAAAAGAAGCTGACGTGGTAGTAGGCATCGCCATTGCGGTTTCCTCTCTGGTCACTCTGGTGCTTCTGGCGCTGGGCGTGGTCCTGCTGATGCCGCTGGAACCGTTTATGACTTCCGAAGCGGTGGGAACCGCAGCTTCCAATGTGCTTCCGGCACTGTTCGGCTGTCTGGTGCTGGGCTTTATCGGCAACGATGTAGGCGGCGGCATCATCATCAAAGGAAGATTGAAGGCTGCTATCGTTCCGTTTATTTTCTTCATTGTTTTGTATCTGCTGCTCTCGGATCTTTACGAAGCCTTTGAAGGCTTCCTGATGATCATCGGCATCGGCATGGTTTACTTTATCACAAAGAAAATGTATAAGGCGGGAAAGATCGAAGTCATTCTTCCGGAAACAGACGGAACGAATGCCGGGGCAGAGGTCTTTGAGGCGGAGCTTACGGCTGAGGAAAACGAAAACAAAGAGGAAATGTAAAATAAGGGGGAATTCAACATGAAGGATCAGGAAAGAGTTTCGAAGATCGTCGACGCGTTGGCACCGGAACTGAAGACATTGGCACTGAATATCCACGACAATCCGGAGCTGGGAATGGAAGAATTCAAAGCCTGTGCATGGCAGAAAGAACTGCTGGCTAAATACGGCTTTGCGATTGAAGAGAATTTTTGCGGGATCGAGACGTCCTACAAAGCAGTCTATCGAGGGAAAAAACAGGGACCGAAGATCGCCTTTCTTGCGGAATACGACGCGCTGCCGGGTCTGGGACACGGCTGCGGTCACAACTTGATCGCGATGGTTGCAACCGGCTGCGGAATTGCCTGCCGGGAATTTGCGGACGAATACGGCGCAGAAATCGACGTAATCGGTACGCCGGCAGAAGAAACCGCCGGTACGAAGGTGCCAATGAGCGCAATGGGTGTTTTCAAAGATTATGACGCGGTGATGATGGCGCATCCTGCCTTCGCTAATGCCGAATCGATGAACACCATCGCCATGGACGCCTATAAAATTGAATTCTTCGGCAAACCGGCACATGCGGCGGGGGCACCCTACGAAGGCATCAACGCGCTGGACGCCATGATCAATTTCTTTAATCTGATCAACGCGATGCGGCAGCAAACCAAGCCGGACGCCCGCATTCACGGCATCATCACCGACGGCGGCAAGGCAGCCAACATCATTCCCGACTACACCTCTGCCAGCTTTTACATTCGCGCTAACCGCGTGGCAGACGTCAAGAAGCTCGCAGAACGGGTGCGTAGCTGCGCCGCCGGCGCAGCACTGGGAACCGGCTGTACCTACAAAATGGAATATAATGAAGAAAACTTCAAAGATACCTGTACCAATCGTGCCTTAAACGATCTGGCAGTGGAAAATATTCAGAATTTTATCACTGAACCGATCCTGCGTCTGGGCAACATCTATGTACCGGGCTCCTCGGATCTGGGAGACGTCAGCTATGAGGCGCCGGCGATCCAGGTGGTTTTCAAAGTCGGAGAAAACGCAAATCCGATGGGCGGCGCCCATACGCCGGAAATGGCAGCCGCCGCAGGGTCCGAGTACGGTATGAACAATGGGCTGAACTTTGTCAAAGGGCTGGTCATGACGGCTGTTGACCTGATGAGAAAACCGGAAAAGCTGGCGGCGATCAAAGAAGAATTCAGCCATATCAACGACGAACCGCAGACACTGCTCTAGATCGCGGCGGTTTCTCGCCGGCTGATGCCGGAAATAAAAACAAAGGGAATGTCGCACTAGCGGTTATTTTCCGTTAACGCAACATTCCCTTTTTACGGGCGTTGCCGCAAAAGTTTCGATATGATTTTCTCGGCGTTTTAGCCCACTACATCAGCCATGGTGTACATTCCCGGACCTTTGCCTTCCATGAATTCGATGGCTCTGCAAGCGCCGATGGCGAAGCATCTTCCGG
>CAVHEY010000123.1:0-4417 GCA_963635155.1 Bacteroides stercoris | reverse complement strand
GGGTTAACTACTATTTCGGTCCCGAGACGGAGAAGTGACGGTTCTCGGTCGCTCCACCGACCAAGTTGTCGATCAAGATAGCGACCAAGTTACCGACCAAGTCAAAAAAACCTACGGTTTTGCAAGTTGCTTTTGTAAACTCGCGCCGCAGGCTTTATTTTGTATCTTTGTTCTGTCTTATTTTTATAAGGCTTATTTCACTTATTTCAGACTGTTTTTTTCGTATTCTTCCCGTTTCTTCAGGTCGGCAAGCAGGTGTCTCAGCTCTATGGTTCTCGCCTTTTCCCCGTCGTGGGCTTTCATCGCCTCGTAAAGCTCCCTGTGGTCTTTGAGAGAATTGTTCAGGAACTTTTCCAGATTTTCCATCGTATCGTTCTGGGAATAGATATTTTCCACGATTTGCTCGGAAAAGCTGTCGTAATATGCGGAAAGGGCGCTCATAATCAGCGTGTTGTCCGCAATCTTGCGAATCATTTCGTGGAACTGCTTGTTCTTTTTCATCACAGCCTTAAAATCGTTGCCGCAGGCTTCCACCTCTTCCATGGCGACATACAATTCTTCCAGTTCCTTATCCGTGATCTTTTGAGCTGCGAGGCAAACCGCCTCCGGCTCCAAGGCGCATACGAACTCGCACATTTCCTTATAGGTTCCCAGCTCAAGGCTTGCACTGAAATTGCCTTCCTGAGCGATTTCCTCACGGCTGCGGATATAGGTACCCCGCTTTGTTCTTCGAATAAAGCCCTGCGTGTCGAGAATTTTGTAGGCCTCCCGCAGGGTGCTCCTGCTTACGTTGAGAATCTTGCAGAACTCCGCTTCGTTTGGGAAGGTGAATCCGTCCTGAAGCTCTTCGCTTACGATCATTGCCTTGATCTTGTCCGCCAGAAAATCCGATTGTGTCTTTATATGCTCCACCGCGAGGCTGCTGAGCAGTTCGTTGTTTTCCATGTTTACCGTCCTTTTTTGTTCGTTGTCATACATTCAGATAATTATACCACAGTCTTCCCTATTTTCAAAGGCTTTTCAGCCTTTTCTTTCATTTTTATCGAGGCTTAGGGCTTCTTTCAGGTAATCCACGATTTTTTGCATATCGTTGTCGGTGTTGATGCCCATGGCGCTGAGGCGATCCGATACGTCCACCGGCACATCGTTTCCGTCCATGGGTTCGTTGAGTCTGCCACCCATGATAAACGGAACCTTGACGTTTATTTCTGCCAGCTTGTCCGTCATCGCTTTGCCGAAGCTGTATGCCATGCCGTTGAAGGTGCTGATTAAAATTGCCTTACTTTCCGTTTCGATTACCGCGTCCGCAACCTCGTTCACAGAAACCGTAGTCCCCAGGTCAAAGACGTTCGCCCCTGCTTCGATCATGAGGTTCTTGCAGATTTCCTTGCCGAATTCGTGAACGTCGGTGGAGGCTACGATAAGGTTAACACCCTTCAGTGGCTTCTTGTCCAAATCCTTGATTTCCCCCATGATGAAATTCTGCTGTTTTCCGATTTCCTTTACGATGGAGGTTGACCTTACCGGAACTCTGCCCCGCATCGCTCCCGCCTTGCGCTCTCCGGAGCCGAAGTTTGTTTCCAACTGCGCAGGTCCGATGGCTTTCAGTGCCGCCAGCATTTCTCCCGGGTGGTTGATGTCGATATGATGGTCGTCAAGAGCGTTCAAAACTCTCTCGAAGAAAACGTTTCCGCAGGCAACCAGAAGCTCCGCCTCCGCTTCCACCGCCGAATAATCGATGAAATCCTTGTAATAATGCGCCTGCTCGATTGCCATGTCCACCGTGTTGTGGGCCTCGATGATTTCCTCCACGTTCGGGATACGAATCGCTTCGGTAATCGGAATCGGCGTGATGGCGTGTCCCGTCGGGCAAAGGAGCTGTCCGATGGCGTCTGCCATGGAGTAAGACGTGAGGTTCGCGTAATTTCTGGGCATATTGAAACCGAAGTCGATGGTATTTCCATATATCATGGAGCCCGGTGTTTTGTAAGTGTTGATTTTGCTCATTGCCACGTTGAAGATGATTCTAACCATAGGGTCGTTGAACAAATTGCCGAAGCAGTGTCCCAGTCTCGCGCCGAGCAGTTCCTCTGCAATGTATCTTTCCAGCTTTGCGTATCCCACAAGGTTTGCCATATCCTGGAACTGTGCGCCGAAGCCGTCGTCCAGATTGGAATGGACAATCGTCCCATTGTCGCGGAATTTCGCCATGAGAAGAAGCCCTTTACACATATCGTTGGTGCGGTATTCGTCCATGTCGAAGCCTGGATATTCGTAGGTATAGTAGTGGGAGAAGTTGCCGATGGTGGTAACTCCTGCCTTTAACCCGTTCATTACATTATGAAGGGAGTTCAGGGAGCCGATCATATGGTCTCCAAGGTGTGGCTGCACAGCCTCTATCTGTCCGATCGCCATCCATTCCTTTTCATTTTTGAGAATGGCGCCGGAGCCCGGCTGCATTCTGTCGCGAAATTCCTCCGGCACCCCCATAACCCAGTCCATGCAGACCCCGTAACGGGTGATGTAGGATCCGCCCTCTTTGAGGGTGTTAAACACGGTCCTTACCGCGTCCTCCGTGGTTTCCCAAGTGTTATAGCCGATGGCGGAGTGCTTCATGATCACGCCCTCTTTCATCATGCGTTCCTTGTACTCACGCTCTGAGGAAACATGATTCTTTTCCATAAATTTTGTGCGACCGATTTTGAGGTCTCCCGCCGTTTTTTCTATGTCCCTTTTCATGGACGATAGGTCTTGCAGATTCTTGATGTCAAATTTCCAATTAAAATCCAGTTTCATTTCATCCTCCAATTTCGAAGCGTGCCTATCCGCAACGCTGCTATCCGCAGTTTCCCTGCTTGAAAGGTCGCTATTCGCAACGCTTCAGGCTGTTTTTCATAATAGAAAGCGCCGTTTCTTCGTCTTTTTCCCGCAAAAGTCCCGCGGCAAAAAGCACATATTCCGTATCCAGATACGGGCTCACCTTTTCCGGTAACAAAATGTCCGCATCTGCATCTTTTTTCTCTACTTCCCGAAGCAGCATCGCCGCGTCCGGGTTAAACACCAAAATTCCGCCGGTTCCGATAACCGTTGTGATCTCTGTGAGGTTTTTTCCGAATTGGAAAAGCCTGCACCCCGAAGCGTAAGCCTTTTGCACATATCCGGCGTGTCTTCTTGCCGCCTGGCGAATGGCTACCGCTGCAATGCAGTTGTCAAGCTTCCGTTCCTCATCGCTGTCCGGCAGAAAATCGTGAAATTTCATTCTTCTTGCGATTGAATTTTTTATCTCGGTCTCCGTCATTCCGGTTTTTGCCTCTGCTTCCGGCAGAAATTTTTCCGTAATGACGCTTTCCGAGGATTCCCGCATACCGAGATCCCCTTCGACGGTTCTCTTTTCGTAGGATTCTTCCAGACCCGTCATCTTTGCGCCGAGATAACTCTTGTTTTTGTTCATGGAGTAAACGTCTGTGGTCGCCCCGCCGATATCGATAATCATGAGCTGTCCCATGCCCTCTTGCTTTTCAGTGCCCCTGCTGAGAAGCGTTCCGGCGTCAAGCACAGCCTTCGGCGTTGGCGTAAAATCATTGTCGAATGCTTTTTTCACTTGATCAAAACCCTTCATATCGGTGATTCGCTCAAGGAAAAGGTTTCGGATAACTTCCTGCACCGGCTCTACGTTTTTCTCGCCCAGCTTCGGGATCATATTTTCCACCACGAAGCACTGCTTCTTGCGGCTGAGCATCATTCTGCGTATGTCGGCTGAAACCTCTGAATTGCCGCAATAGATAATCGGGATTCGGATATCGGATTCTGCGATCAGCTTTGCATTGTGCAAAACCATCGTCCGGTTTCCGTGTTCGTAGCCGCCCCCAAACAGAAGGATTTCCGCGTTGCTTTCTTCAAGCTCCCGCATGTTTTCTTCGGTGAGGTTTCCCATATAGTTTGCCACGACCTTCGCTCCGGCTCCCAGAGCCGCTGCTTCCCCCGCCATCAGGCTCAGGGATTTGGTCAGACCGATAACTGCCATGCGAAGTCCTCCCGCTGCGCTGGAAGATGCCAGTTTCATGGCTTTTTCGAATTCAGCTTCGCCAATTTTTGCCTTTGCGATGGCAAAGCATTCGTTCATTCCAATCGCCGCGTCGCTTCCCACCGTAGAGGGAACCTTGTCGCTGTGAATCACGGTCTTTTCCGCAAGGTCAATGATGACCAGCTTGGTAAATGTGCTTCCGAAATCAATTGCTACTGCGTATCTCATTTTTCTTAGCCTCCGACTTTGTTTAATTATAAACGATTTTTATGCAGTTGTCAACTTTATTTTGTTGTCAGACAAGTGAAATTTCGCGAAATTCGTGCTATTTTTTCGCTTTTCTTCCCGGCTGTCGGAAGACGTACAAAAAACGAAAATCGGCGGCAGAATTTT
>CAVHEY010000122.1:0-4434 GCA_963635155.1 Bacteroides stercoris | reverse complement strand
TTCGAATATTACCAAGCATGCCTTGGCTGCCGCACTGAAGGAGCTCATGGAGGAAAAACCTTTTTCCAAAATTAATGTTGCGGAAATATGCGAAAAGTGCGGCATGAACCGAAAAAGTTTTTACTATCATTTCAGGGATAAATATGATCTTGTGAACTGGATTTTCGATGCGGATTTTTCAAAAATTTTGGAAAGCCGCAAGGAAGACGGCTATTTCACCTGGCCTTTTTTGGAAGCTCTTTGCGAATATTTTTACGAAAACCGAAGCTTCTACCGGAAAGCGCTGAAAATTCGCGGTCAGAACTGCTTTATCGACCATTATCGCGAGTGTCTGAAGCCTTTTATGCAGGTGGGAATGCGAAAGATTCTTCACGAGACGGAACATATGGATTTCCAAATCAACTTCTTTGCGGACGCCTTTATCGGTTCCCTTGAGTGGTGGCTGTCCGGCGGCGAATGTATGATGCCCGCTTCTCAGCTCATCGATTGCGTCAAGGCGTGTATCAAGTCCTGCGCGGAAATCGCGGAAATTACAGAAATTACGGAAAATACCGAAAGCACCGGTGCAATGCCGAAATAGTGCCGAAAGAAAAGCCGTAAAAATTTAAAAATTTTATTATTTTTTCAGAACGCTTGTTTACTTTTTGTTCGCGTTGTGTTAAAATGTTCTTAACAAAGGTTCGGGAGGAAATGATTATGCTGAAAGAACGTGAGCAGAAAATTTTAGACTACATGAAAAACGAAATAAGGACAAAGGGCTACCCTCCTACGGTACGTGAGATTTGCGCTTCCCTGGGAATCAAGTCCACTTCTACCGTACACAAGGACATCGAAAGTCTGGTTCGGCAGGGTTATCTTAAGAAAGACCCGTCCAAGCCTCGCGCTCTCATGGTGGTTGACCCATCGGACAAAACCGGTCATACCCAGCCTGCCCACGGTTATTCCTATGACTTTTCGGGTGCAGGCTCCTCCGTAAGCGATGTTGTGGAGATCCCTATTGTGGGAAGGGTCGCAGCGGGCACGCCGATACTTGCCGAAGAGAATATAGAAGATACTTTCCCGATTCCCGCGCGGTTTGCAGCAGGGGGCGTAAACTATATGCTTAAGGTTCGGGGCGAAAGTATGATAGAAGCCGGCATCATGGACGGCGACCTGATTCTCGTCCAAAAGACCGAGGATGCCCATAACGGCGAAATCGTGGTGGCGATGATTGACGGTTTTGAAAGCGAAGCCACCGTCAAGACTTTTTACAAGGAAGCAGATCACATCAGATTGCAGCCGGAGAACCACACCATGAGCCCTATTCTCGTAAAAGATGTCAAGATCATGGGCAAGGTGAAGGGCGTGTTCCGATACTTTAGTTAGCCGCCGCTGTATTTAGCGGTTTCCTCGATTTTATACGGCGTTGTAGGGTGACAGGAATCGTTGAACCACAGCCCGGCAGCTTGGAGCTGTGATATAATGCTTCTCGTGATTACATCGGCGTTGTTGCTCAGCGACAAGAGCCGTTGAACCACAGCCCGCTGACTTGCCTGTCCGCACTGTGGCATGGTGCAAAATATTGATACTTGAACAGGAAATTTGATATTTGAATTTAAGATTTGAAAGCCGATTTTGTTCCGAGTTTGGGATCCGAATCAGCTTTTTTATTTTGCTCCGAAGCCGGAACGGAATATGATTTTCTCAATACTTTATTCTGAAGCTGGAATAGATTCTGAATTCTATAATATTTTGTTCCGAAACCGGAGCAGAATCCGAACTTCTCGATATTTTTATTCCGAAATTGGAATATAATTTGATTTTTTCGATAGTTTATTCCGAAATCAAAACAAACTTCAAATTTTTCGTAATTATATTCCGAATCGGGAACGAAATTTGACTTTTTGTATATTTTATGCTATAATCGGAATACTATTTAGAGGAGGTGATTGCTTTGGTTGAAAGGAAAGAATATCTTGCACAACTGGCGCAGTGGAAAGATGAGCAGGTGATTAAAGTAGTTACAGGCATTCGGCGCTGTGGTAAATCCACATTATTATCACAGTTTCAATCCGGATTGAAAGAAACCGGCGTTTCCCGGGAGCAAATTATTTCTGTGAACTTCGAGGATTTGGAATACGAGGAATTGCAGGATTACAGGAAATTATATGACTATCTGAAGGGTCGCCTCTGCAAAGGTAAAACGACCTATATCTTTCTCGACGAAATTCAAAAGGTTCCTGATTTTGAAAAGGTTGTTGACAGCCTGTATGTACAGCCTGATGTGGACATCTACATTACCGGTTCTAACGCTTATATGCTCTCCGGAGATTTGGCGACATCACTTACCGGCAGATATGTTGAAATCAGAATGCTTCCCCTTTCGTATAAGGAGTTTCTGGAACTTACAAGACTTGACGAAGCCCATGCTTTTGCAGAATACATGAAAGTCGGCGGATTTCCGTATATTGCGGCGATGAATCGCTCCGATCAAAAAGTAGAAACATATTTAGAGGGTATTTACAACACCGTCATCGTCAAGGATATCGAGGATAGGCAAAAAAGAAAGTTAGGTGACTCGGAGAGCAGAAAAATTACGGATATTTTGTTGCTCAAAACCATTGCAAAATATTTGGCATCGGTGGTGGGAAATCCCGTTTCAATTCGCAGCATCACAAATTATCTTAACTCAAACGGCAGAAAAATTTCGCCTAACACCGTAAGCGACTATGTACGCGCACTGACCGAGTCTTTTATCTTCTATCCGGCAGAACGGTTTGACCTTGTCGGAAAGCAAATCTTAAAGACCGGTCAAAAGTTCTACATCGTAGATTTGGGTTTGCGCAACCACATACTCCCACGCAGCCAATATGATCTTGGATTTTCGCTGGAAAATATAGTCTACTTCGAACTGCTTCGGCGTGGCTATCGGGTTGCAGTTGGCAAAGCGGAAAATGCGGAAGTGGATTTTGTCGCGGAAAGGCAAGGCGCTTACGCCTATTTTCAGGTAACGGCCGATATGACCGCAAAGGAAACCTTTGATCGAGAAATGAAGCCCCTTGCAAGCATAAACGACAACTATCCGAAAGTGATTCTCACTAATGAGCGGCTTACGGTAGGCAATTATAACGGCATACAGGTAGAAAATCTTCAGGACTGGCTGCTAAAAAAAGAGCGCTAACACCGGGAACAAAACCCGAGATTTCCGGCAATTATTCCGAAGCTGAAACAGAATCCAATTTTTTCGATAGTTTATTCCGAAGTCGGAACAAACTTCGGATTTTTCGTAATCATATTCCGAATTGGGAACAGAATCCAAAATTTCCGTCGCTTTGTTCCGAAATCGGAGCGGAATTTGACTTTTGGACATTTTTTACAGTGCGATAATAATCGGCACCATGAGGGAGCAGACCAAGGACGCCAGAAGTCCGTTGCATAAGCCGTAGACGATGGTATCCTGCCGGCAGGATTTTTCGATTATCGGCATACAGAGATCCATGGAAGCGATTCCCGGAACTGCTGTCGCCTCCAGATAGCCGAATTTCTGTGCAAAAAGGGGGATTCCGATGATTCCCGCCGTTTCCCTGATTACATTGTGCAGGAAAGACACCGCGCTTGCTATCACATAGCCCGCCTCCGCGATTACCCCTGGCGCGTAGGTATACCAGCCGAAGCCCCAGCAGATTGCCAGCGCTTCTTTCATGCCAAAATCCGTTAGCAGCGAGAAAATAACCCCTGCCATGGTGGTTCCCAAAACGAGCATCAGCGGCACCAGAATCACCTTTGCTCCCATTTCTTTCAGCTTTGATATGACCGCTCCGTCGAGTCCCAAGCTGAACCCTACAAATCCCATCAGGCAGCAAAGCCCCACGATAATGGCGGTAGAGGTTGCGGAGTCAAAGACCCCATAGCTTTCCTTAAAGTTCGGTCTTATGACAAGGTAGCCTGCAAGCATTGCCACCGCCACGTCAATTGCAATATATAAGGTGGTCTTGAGATTATTCTTTGCCTTTAAATTTTCTTCCTCAATGGTTTTTTCTGCGATGTTTTCCGTTGCGTTTCCCACCGCTGCGGGTACTTCCGCCCTTTCTTCGGCAAGCCCTGTGATTTTGTCACCACGCTTATCAAGTTTCATCACCTTTCGCATAAGGCTGACGCAAATCATGCTCAGGGCGATGGTGAGAAAGGTTATAATCACGGACTGAACCCCTATCGTGCCTAAATGGGAGGTAACTTCCTCGTTTGAACCCATTCTGATTCCCATGATGAAAACAATGATATACATAATGGTAGTAAGCCCGTTATTTACCACACAGCCCAGCCTTTCTTTTTTATCCCGGAGTTTGGAAGCGATAAAGTAGCAGGCTATCATTATCGAATAATACAAAAGTAACAATTTCATTTTTTCCACCTGTTCATAAACGTTTCTATTTCTCGTACATCTATCGTATATCT
>CAVHEY010000121.1:2465-4497 GCA_963635155.1 Bacteroides stercoris | reverse complement strand
TTGAGCATTTCTTCTGCGTACCAAACGATACCGAAGCCGGTAGCTTCTGTTCTTCCGAGGCAGCCGCCGTAAGGGATTCCCTTGCCGGTCAGAACGCCGCCGTCGAATCTGTTGGTGATTCTCTTGTACTGTCCGAATAAGTAACCGATTTCTCTGCCGCCTACGCCCAGGTCGCCTGCCGGAACGTCTGTGTCAGGACCGATGTGTCTGTATAATTCCGTCATGAATGCCTGGCAGAATCTCATGATTTCAGCGTCGCTCTTGCCGTTCGGGTCGAAGTCGGAACCGCCCTTGCCGCCGCCGATAGGAAGTCCGGTCAGGGAGTTCTTGAAAATCTGTTCGAATCCAAGGAACTTGATGATTCCCGGATATACGTTCGGAGCAAATCTGAGACCGCCCTTGTAAGGTCCGATTGCGGAATTGAATTCGTATCTGTAGCCCTTGTTAACCTGAGTCTTGCCCTGGTCGTCAACCCAAACAACTCTGAAAGTGATTCCTCTTTCCGGTTCTACCAATCTTTCGAGTAAGCCTGCTTTTTCGTATTCAGGATGCGCGTCCATAACAGGCGCCAGCGAAGTAAGTACTTCTTCTACTGTCTGATGAAATTCAACCTCTCCCGGGTTGTGCTTTTTACACTCATCAATTACTCTTTCAACATAAGTTGCCATTACTAATCTCCTCTTTTCTTTTTATTAGACATGATGAAATGCGCGAATCTTGTCGGACAAGCGCATTCCCTTTAACTCAAATGTAACACTTTGCAAAAGCGTTGTCAACACCGTGTATACAAGATTTCACTGTATTTTTTGAAGAACAAGAAGAACCAATCGACGGAAGAAAAAATCGCCGCAAAATCGTTGACTTGGAAGAACAGATGGAATAAAATAGGAAGAAAGCGAGGGCTACTGCAAGGAAACTATCGCATGTGAGGAGGGAAAGCGATGCTTTTAAACCACGAAAAAATTTCTTTTCTGCATCTTCCGACGCCTATGGAGAGGCTGGACAATCTGTCGGAGGAGCTGGGGATAGACCTGTACGTCAAGCGGGACGATCTGACACCCCTTGGCGCGGGAGGAAACAAACTCCGCAAGCTGGAGTATTTTTTGGCTGATGCGAAAGCCAAAGGAGCAACTCTGCTGCTTACGGTGGGCGGCGCCCAGACAAACCACGGCAGGCTTACCTGCGCGGTGGCGCGCAAATACGGCATGAAGGGCGCTATCGTATGCGTTGACGAGTATCCGGGGGAGCTTTCGGCCAATCTTCTCCTTGACGGCATGATGGGCTGTGATGTTTGGCTGCGAAAAAAAGACCCTGCCGGCGCAAAATCAGAGGGGCAGCTTCTCAAGGAAACCGTTGCCGAAGTCACGAAACGCTATGAAGAAGCGGGAGAAAAGGTATATTCCATTCCTATGGGCGGTTCCAACGAACTGGGAATTTTGGGCTATTACGAGTGCGCCATGGAAATCGCCGGGCAGCTTGCCGAGACGGGAATCCCGGCAGACAGCGAAGAACTGCCGCGAATCATTACCACGGTGGGAAGCATGGGAACCTACATGGGGCTTTTCACGGGGATACGCATGGAACATCTGCCGCTGAGGCTCACAGGCATCGGGATCATGCCATACAAGGACGGAATCAGAAATCATGCAAAGGCGTATTTTGACAGAGTTTGCGATTTTTACGGCTTTGACCCTGCAGAGGGCAGAGCTGCCGGAGTGACTGCGGCGGATTTTGATCTTACGGACAAATACGACCGGGGCGCCTACAACAATCCATGCAAAGAAGTCAGAGAAGCGATGTATCTTGCCGCAGAAAAGGAAGCCCTGATTCTCGACCCATGCTATACCGGAAAATGCTTTGCGGGAATCCTCGAAATGGTGAAAAACGGCGAAATAAAACAGGGGGAGAGGGTTATCTTTCTGCATACGGGCGGAATGCCGGGAATCAACACCCCTTTCCACAGGGTCGAAATCGAAAAGGAACGGGAAAAATTTATGCACATTGTGGAATAGCCCGCGAAGGGAATGAAAAA
>CAVHEY010000121.1:0-2373 GCA_963635155.1 Bacteroides stercoris | reverse complement strand
TGGTAAGATAAATTGTTGAAATTTTACCTGTGCTGCGCTTTGACGACGATCCGGCGCATAGCCCGGCAGCAGGCGTATTTAGAAAGGAAGAAAAACATGATCACAAAGGAAATCAAACAGCAGATCATCAAAGATTATCAGCTCAAAGAGGGCGACACCGGTTCCCCTGAAGTTCAGATCGCGATCCTCACTTACAGAATCAACGACCTGAATGAACACCTTAAAATTCACAAAAAAGACCACCACTCCAGAAGAGGACTTCTCAAGATGGTAGGTCAGAGAAGAAATATGCTTGCTTATCTGAAGAAAAATGACCTGGAAAGATACAGAGCTTTAATCGCTCGTTTAGGTTTGAGAAAGTAAGTTTCGGTTTTACTGTAAATTTAAGCGGGGCGATAAGAAACCCCGCTTTTATTTTAAATATTTTTTAATAACACTATGCAAATAAAACGCATGCCCGCGGTCAGTATGATGTGACTCTCTGAAAGAACTCATGCCATGAGCTTTTTCCGAGAGTCATACGAAATCCGGGCGGCGCGAAAAAAAGGAGGTAACAATGCCTAGATTTACAGATTACAGAACATTTAAGTACCCTCTCGGGGGCAGGCTTTTGCAGGTTGAAATCGGCAAGGTTTGCGAGCAGGCAAACGGACAGGCCTGGGTGCGCTACGGCGATACGGTGGTAAACGTAACCGTATGCTGCTCCAAGGAACCGAAGGAGGGAATCGACTTCTTCCCATTAAGCTGCGACTTTGAGGAAAGAATGTACTCGGTGGGAAAGATTCCGGGAGGATTCATCAAGAGAGAGGGAAGACCGTCGGAACACGCGATTCTGACTTCCAGACTGATGGACAGACCTCTCAGACCGCTGTTTCCAAAGGGATTTTACAACGACGTAGTGGTTGTCGCAACCTGTATGTCCGTTGACCAGGATTGCAGCCCTGAAATTGCCGCCATGATCGGTTCTTCCATTGCAATCGCCATCTCCGATATCCCGTGGGACGGTCCGACCGCTTCCGTAAAGGTGGGAAGAGTTAACGGCAGATTTGTCATCAACCCGACCCTTGCACAGAGAGAGGTTTCCGATATCGACATGACCGTTGCCGGAACCAAGGAAGCGATTATGATGGTAGAAGCAGGAGCAAAGGAAGTTCCGGAAATGGATATGCTGGACGCAATCCTCTTCGCCCACGAAGAAATCAAGAAAATCGTCGAATTCATCGACCAGATCGTTGTGGAAGTTGGCAAGCCGAAGATGCAGATCGAGCTTTACAAGCCGCTGGAAGAAATCGACGCAGCCGTAAGAGAATACGCGACTCCGAAGATGAGAGAAGCGATCCACACTGTGGACAAGCTGGAAAGACTGGACAATATGGACGCGGTAGAAGTGGAAACAAAAGAGCATTTTGCGGAAACATACCCGGACAATATGAAGGACATCGACTCGGTTCTTTATAATATCACAAAGGAAACCGTCCGGGGAATGATCCTCGATGAGGGGATCCGTCCGGACGACAGAAAATGTGACGAGATCAGACCGATTTTCTGTGAAACGGGACTCCTCCCGAGAGTTCACGGAACCGGACTTTTCAAGAGAGGACAGACTCAGGTGCTTTCATCCTGCACCCTGGCTCCGGCATCGGAATCCCAGACCATCGACGGAATCACCGAGCAGACCGAAAAGAGATACATTCACCACTACAACTTCCCGGGATATTCCACAGGCGAAGCAAAATCCCCTCGTTCGCCGGGCAGAAGAGAAATCGGACACGGCGCCCTTGCAGAGAGAGCTTTGCTTCCGGTTATCCCGCCGGTTGAAGAATTCCCTTACGCAATCCGGGTGGTATCCGACGTATTGTCGTCAAACGGCTCCACATCAATGGGCTCCACCTGCGGCTCCTGCCTTGCCCTTATGGACGCAGGCGTTCCGATCAAAAGACCGGTTGCGGGTATCGCCATGGGATTGATCGAAAGAGTCAAAGAGGACGGTAGCTCCGAATTTGCTATTTTGAGCGATATTCAGGGCATGGAAGACTTCCTGGGGGACATGGACTTTAAGGTAACCGGTACGGAAATCGGCGTTACCGCGATCCAGATGGACATCAAGGTTCACGGCTTGTCCCGCGACATTCTCGAAAAGGCGCTCAGACAGGCGAAGGAGGGCAGAATGTTCATCATGGGCAAGATGCTGGAAGAAATCCCGGCACCGCGTCCGGAAATGTCCAAATACGCGCCGCGTGCGCTTTCCATGACGATCAATCCGGACAAGATCAGAATCGTCATCGGTAAGGGCGGCGAAACCATCAACGGACTGGTTGAAAAATACGATGTAAAGATTGACATCAACGACGACGGTCTGGTTTCCATCTACGG
>CAVHEY010000120.1:0-4596 GCA_963635155.1 Bacteroides stercoris | reverse complement strand
ATGTTTTAGCCGGTACATTTTACCGAAATGTTTTAGCCGGTATGTTTTAAAGAAATGCTTTAGTGAAATGTTTTAGCGGGATCAGCAGGTCTTGAACCTACCGATGAGGGCGAAAATCCCAAAGCAGACCAGCTCCGTAACCACAATGGTCGCCCCTGCAGGGGTTGAAAGGATAATGGAAATCAGAAGCCCTATTGCGGAGGTTACCACCGCGTAAAGGGCGGCGCAGATAATAACCTGACGGAAGGTGCTGAAAATTCTCATGGCGGAAAGGGCCGGAAAGATGATCAGCGCCGAAGTAAGCAGGGCCCCCACCAGATTCATGGCAAGGACGATGACCACCGCCGTGATGACCGCGATCAGGAGATTATAAAAGGAAGCGTTTACACCGGTTGCCACGGCAAAGCTTTCGTCAAAGGTAACCGCAAAAATTTTGTTGTAAAACAGTACGAAGATCAAAATAACCACAATCGACATGGACACGCAGAGGAGAATATCCCCTTCGGTCAGAGTCAAAATAGAGGTGGAGCCGAAAAGGGTGCTGCACACATCACCAGAAATATTTGCCGATGCGGAAAAAATGTTCAGCAAAAGATAGCCGAAAGCCATGGAGCCTACGGAAATCATTGCCAGCGCCGCATCGCCTTTTATTTTTGCATTCTGTCCGGTTTTGAGAAGCAGCACCGCGCTGATTACGGTTACGGGCAGGACGATGAGAAGGTTATTGCTGACGGAAAGCACCGTAGCCACCGCCATGGCGCCGAAGGCAACATGGGAAAGCCCGTCCCCGATAAAGGAATAGCGTTTCAGCACGAGGGTAACCCCCAGCAGGGAGGAACACAGCGCCGTAAGAATCCCCGCGATAAATGCATAGCATACGAAGGAGTAGGAAAAATATTCGCTAATCATGTTTATTAAATTCATCTCTTACCGACCTCCTTGGTTTGATATTGATTCTTTCTCCCCGGCTGCAAATCGGCTCGTCCACGAAGCTCGAAAGGCGGAATTTGCCTTTCAGCGGGGTTTGGGCATACTCTTCCTTGCTGCCGAAAAACTGCATACTGCTTCCCATGTGAAGAATGTGGCTGGCGTATTTGACGGCGGCTTCGATATCGTGGGAAACCATTACGATGGTGATATTTTCGTCGCGATTCAGCCCTGCGATGATCTCATACATTTCCGCAGACGCCGCCGGGTCAAGACCGGAAATCGGCTCGTCGAGAAAGAGCATCTGGGTCGTGGCGCAGAGGGCTCTGGCAAGAAGCGCCCTCTGCTGCTGACCGCCGGAAAGGTTGCGGTAGCAAGCGTTTCGCTTATCGTATATGCCGAGTTTTTTCATATTGTCAAGGGCGGTTTGCTTTTGGGACCGGGAGTAAAAGGGCTTTTCCCCCAGCGAGGCTAAAAAGCCGGACAGGACGATTTCCTGCACCGACGCCGGAAAATCCTTTTGCACCGGGGTTTGCTGGGGCAGATAGCCGACCTGCGAACGGGAAAGTCCCTCTGCGAAGATAACCTCTCCGGCAAGGGGCTTTTGCAAGCCCAGAAGGGTTTTCATCAGGGTGGATTTTCCCGAACCGTTTTCCCCTACGATACAGAGGTAATCGCCCTTGTTAATCTGAAAATTGACGCCTTCGGACACTGGGACGCCGTCGTAGCCCAGGGACAAATTCTTTACAATCAGTTGAGACATTCGGAAATGACCTCCTTATTCTTCTTCATTGCGCCGAGATAGGTGAAGCCCTCTGCGATATCCTCGGCGGTTACGGATTGCAGGGAGTCAAGCTCACATATTTGTATCTCCCTTTCTTCATAGCCTTCGTCGGAATTTTTCCTTGCATTTTCTTTTGCGGCGCGGATAATGGTATCTGCGAGATTTCTGCTGCTGTTTTTGAGGATCACGATGTGGGAAAGCCCCTCTGCGTTCAAATCATTTGCAAGGTCGATGATCGTTTCAAAGCTCGCCTCGGTCTCTGCCGAACAGCCCGGAAAGGCGGCGTGAGCGTGCAAACCGTAGTCCTGCAAAAGATAGAGGAAGGGAAAGCGGTCGGCAAATAAAAGCGTATCGCCGGAGGCGTTTTCTGCCACTTCCGTAAATTCTGCGTCAAGGGCGGCAAGCTGGGATTGGTAGTCGGACAGGTTTTGTCTGTACAAATTCTCGTTTTCCGGGTCGAGCCGGGAAACCGCCTCGGTAATTTTCTCGCAGAAAACAGGCGCCATCTTTAGGGAAAGCCAGATATGCTCGTCCGCTTCGTGCCCATGGTCAGCTTCCTGCTCATGCCCGTGTTCCTGCTCATGGTCGTGATCTTCCTGCTCGTACCGTGGAAAAAGTTCCGGATAATCCTGAAAATACTCCATCAAAGACAGGGTTTCGACCGTTCCCTTTTTCGAAGACTCCTTTGCCTTGTCAATCCAAAACTCCGAAATTCCTCCGGTATAAATCAAAAGGTCGCAGTCTGCAATCTGCACCATGTCGTGGGCGGAGGGCTGATAGCTGTGCATATCCACCCCGCTGGTGTTGAGGAGCCGAAGCCGGATTCCGGCAGGGTTATCTCCCAAAATATTCCGGGTCCAGTCGTATTCGGAAAAACCGCTGCAAAGAATCACGGCGGAATCGCCATTTTCTTTTGCTTCCATATTATATTGTTTTCCGCTGCTATTTTCCCCGCACCCTGCCGTGAGAATCAGCAAGAGGCTCAGAAAAAGCAGCGCGAGGGTCTTGTTTTTCTTCTTCATAACCTAATTATTATAGCATTTTGCCGGGGAAAACACAAGGATTCGCAGAAAAACGGGAGCTGTATCACAGAAACCTATCACAGGAAGACAGGTCCGGCAATCACGTGTCTGCAAACCTTGAGATAGCGGTTTTCGTCGGGACAGGACGTCCATTTGATGAGGCTCACCTGATTATATAGGATTTCAAGGCAGGTGATGGAATTGGGGTGGACGCAGGAGCCGCTGTTAAAATATTTGCCTTTGTTTGTCTGCAAGGCGGCGGAGCCTGAGGGTATGGCGGGACGGTGGGTGTGTCCGGCAATCAGATTGGTTTTCCGCAGCGCCGCCCAGTTTTCCATGCGCTCCTCTACGGCTTTTCTTTTTCTGTAATTGCGCGCCGCGCTGGTGGGGTCTTTGATCCCTGCAAGCTCAAGGGGCTTCCAAAGGTAGCGGACCATAAATCTGGCTGCTTTCCAGAATTGGTTGTTCAGAGGGTCGACCTGATGCCCGTGGATCAAATTGAATTTTACGTTGCCGCTGCCGTCGCAGATTTTGATTGCAGGGAAACAGGGTGGGAGGGTGGAAGAAAGCGGCGCTTTGCGGCTCTTTATCCTGTCGTGATTTCCCCAGACCATATACAGCTTTTCATCAAGGATAAAAGGGAGAAACTGCCGGAAAATATCGGCGTGGATTTCTTCAATATCCGAGAACCTTCGGTTCTCCCACAGCTCGTCCCCGTCCCCAAGCTCGATGTAGGTGAAGTCCTTTTCCCGATAATAGCCCAGGGCAGCTTGGAAAAGGGTTTTGTTGTTCAAAAAGCTGTCGCCCCAGCTGCCGTTTCCCCGGTGACAGTCGCTGAAAACGACGATGCGAGGGTGGTTTTCCTGATTGATTTCCTTTGCGGACGCCAGCGCCTTGTCGATTTGCTTTGCATAAAAGTTTTTGCCTGCGGACATAAAAACCTCCCGATATACTTTCCTTTAATATATGCGGGAGGCTATTATTCGTGTGTCTTGCAATTTACATAGGGTTGTTATTTTGCTATTTTATAGGTTACATTGGAGTAGGCGGAGTAAATCTTCTGACCGCCGATTTCTCTGTACGCCCGTACTTTATAATAGTAGCGGGTGCCTTTTTTCAGGTTCGAGGTGTTCTTAAACTGGGTGCCCAAAGTATCGCTGAGAAGCTCGTAACCGCCGGTCTTTGCAGTGGACTTATAGATCTCGTAGCCGTCGATTTGGACTGCGGAGGCATCTAAAACCTCTGAGGAAATCTCCCAGGAGAGCTTCATTGCACCCTTCCCTGCGGTGGAGCTTGCCTTGAGGGAAATCTGCGCCATCTGGGTGGTGGCTTCCTCACGCTGCGCCATCATCGCTTCGTACTCGGCAAGAACCTGTGCGTATTCGGCGTCGCTTACCATCGATTTTGCGCTGTCGTTAAAGAGCGCCGACCAGGTTTGCTCACCGATGCTTCCGGTATTGGAGATGCCGTGCATAACCTGAAACTTGATTACCGCTTCCTTAAGGGCGTCGGTAAAGGAGGTTTCTTCCCCGGCTTTTGTCTGGGCTTCGGCAAAATACAGATAGCTGTCATTACCCGCAGACGGGTCATAATATCCCAGCTCGTTTAAGCGTTTTGCCGCAGCTTGGATATAAGGAAGCTTTGTGCTGCTTGCTTCCCCCGGCGCAAGGAAATACTTGTAGCTGTCCGGATTCAGCACGAAGCTGATTTTGTAGCCGGAAGCCTTCGGGGTAAAGTGGTATGTGGTCTTTGCGGAAAGCTTATTTCCGGTGCCTGTACTGTAAACGCCCCCCAGCTTGTAGCCGATGGCAGGCTTCGAGTAAAGGGAAAAGCTGCTGTTTGTGTAACGGGTGTCCAGGGTGA
>CAVHEY010000119.1:2115-4599 GCA_963635155.1 Bacteroides stercoris | reverse complement strand
GCAAGCTGCTCCTTCATGCGCAAAATATCTCTTGCCAGTTCTTCGTCGGATTTTCCCTCCAGCCCCCTCAGAACCTGCTTATTAACGCCGCCGTTCTTTCCAAGCCCCAGCTGAGAAGCGATTTCCGCAGCCATTTTTTCGTTTATATCCATTTCTGTTCGGTTCTCCTTTCCTCTGCTTATACTGACACGTTTCTAAGGACTTATGTAATAATCTATGCGGGGCGGCGCACGAAATTGCCCGTCCTTTCATATTATATTTCTAGGAAATCCTGCGACTTTTCGCTCTCTTGGAGGTTACATATGAATCATCAAAATTCCGTAGGCGTAGTTCTTTTGCTGCTGCTGGGTGTTGCCGCGGCGGGCGGAGCCTCCGGGAACGGGGCAGCCGTTCCCACAGCTCAAGGTTTGGGCATGGCGACTTCGTCCCCGTATTCCCCCGCTCGTCCTCCGGCCCGTCCCCCTGTCCGCCCGCCTCATCCCGCCGCTCTGGCGAAAGATTTTCACCGCATGGTAGGCATCATGGGCAAGGTTGACGGTCTTGGGCAGATGGCTCTGAATCCGCCGAATCTGCCGAACCAGCCGAATCCGCCGAATTTTCAAAAGGCAGCCGAGCCGGAATCCCTGATCAACGCTTCCGCCCTGCCGGATCTTTCCGGCATGATGAATATGCTGGCTCCGATTCTATCCAGTCTGGGCGGCTCGCAAGGCGAATAATTTCATAAAATCGAAATTGCCATCTTCTTTTTCCCTCCCCGATGATGTATAATGTTCTTAGTTTAATTACACGAAAAGGAGAATTAACATGGCGTTAGTCACAACAAAAGAAATGTTCGCCAAGGCATTGCAGGCAGACTATGCAATCGGCGCTTTTAATGTAAATAATATGGAAATCATTCAGGGAATCGTGGAGGCTGCAAAGATCGAGCAATCTCCGCTGATTTTGCAGGTTTCGGCAGGAGCGCGCAAATACGCAAAGCCCGCTTACCTGACAAAGCTTGTGGAGGCGGCGATTATCGACACGGGGCTTGATATCGCCCTGCACCTTGACCACGGCGAGGACTTCGATATCTGCAAAAAGTGCGTGGACGACGGGTTTACCTCCGTTATGATCGACGGTTCCAAGCACCCCTTCGAGGAAAATATCCGCATCACCCGCGAAGTCGTGGAATATGCGCACGCTCACGGCGTAGTGGTTGAGGCGGAGCTTGGCAAGCTTGCGGGAGTGGAAGACAATGTAAAGGTAGACGCCCGTTCCGCCACATTCACAGATCCGGAGGAAGCGGCAGAATTCGTGGAAAAAACAGGTGTTGACTCTCTTGCAATTGCCATCGGTACCAGCCATGGCGCTTACAAATTCAAGGGGGAACCTTACCTCGACTTCGAGAGGCTCAAGGCGATCCATAAGCTGATTCCGGACACTCCGCTGGTGCTTCACGGCGCTTCCTCGGTTTTGAAAGAGTTCGTGGATAAGTGCAACGCTTACGGCGGCGATATTCCGGGAGCCCAGGGCGTTCCGGAGGAAATGATCCGCGAAGCGACTAAGTACGGTATCTGCAAGGTAAACATCGACACCGATCTTCGCCTTGCCATGACGGCGGAGGTTCGCAAGTACATCGCCGAAAACCCGAAGGACTTTGACCCTCGCAAATATCTGGGGCCGGGCAGAGACGCAATTCAGGCGATGGTTCAGCACAAGATTAAGAACGTTTTAAACGCTTCCGGCACGCTGTAAACTCATACAATCATCGGTTGCTTTCCGGCAGCCGATTTTTTTCAAAAAATATCCGACAAATCACAGGGCTAAATCGTATAACAGTTACAGGAGGGATCATATGGAGAAATCTTTTCGGCGCGCCAGTGAAGATTTCGAGAGCTTTTATCTACGACATTATCAGGCAATTTACCGCCTTTGTTACACCTTTATGAAAAATTCCCAGGACGCAGAGGACTGCACGGAGGACACTTTCCTGCGGGCAATCACAAGTGACGCGGCATTTGAGAACGAAAGGCACGAACGGGCGTGGCTGTCCACCACGGCGATGAATATTTGCAAGGACAAGCTGAAGCATTGGTGGCACCAAAAGGTCAGCGACATTGATTCCGAGCCTGAGATCTGCGACACGAAGGCAGAAGAAGACGAAACCTTTCGCCGGATCCGAGAGCAGGTCATGGAGCTTCCGGACAAGTACAAAGAAGTGGTGTGGCTGCATTATTTCGAGGGATATTCCACGGAGGAAATCGCCTCGATACTGGCAAGACCGCCCTCAACGGTCAGAAATCAGCTTCGGGACGCCCGGGGCAAGCTAAAACATTTGCTAAGGATTCAGGAGGAATGACAGATGAAGGGCAAACCTGAGGAAAACAAAATACGGGAAGCTTTCGAGGAAATCCGACTGCCTGAGGGTGCAAAGGAGCGAATGTATCAAAACATTCTGAAAAAGGCGGAAGCGGCTAAATTGCAGGAAGCCTCGCAAGGGAAAGA